>JANNJI010000682.1:0-2479 GCA_031405795.1 Gammaproteobacteria bacterium | reverse complement strand
CCCGGCGGATCATTGGCAGCGCAGCGATTGGAAAACACTGCCGGTGGTGTCGGTCTCGTGGAACATGGCGCAGAAATTTGTCGCCGAGCTGTCCAAATCTGATGCGAAATATAAATACCGTCTGCCCACCGAAGCGGAATGGGAATACGCCGCGCGCGCCGGGTCGAACAGTGTCCGCCCTATGCCCACCGAACAACTCAATGAATATGCCTGGATTCTTCGCAATTCCGGCGACATCCCCCATCCGGTAGCGACCCGCAAACCCAATGCCTTTGGATTGTACGACATGCTCGGCAATGCCTGGGAATGGGTAAACGACCGTTATAGCAAGGACACTTATAGTGCTGAACGCCGCATTGATCCCACCGGACCTGCTCAAGGCATCAAGCGTGTGCGCCGTGGCGGTTCCTATCACTGCCCGGTACACGAAACTCGTCCGGGTTTTCGTTCACCTGATGCAAACGCCGATGTCTCCTACACCGTGACTGGCTTTCGTGTGGTGGCAAAAGAGAAATAGTCGGGCAGCAATTCAGCGCTGCATTGATCTCCCCATCTGTACCTCATCGGTAACCTGTTTCGCGTAGCCTGTTGCCGACTCGCGGCGATCACCGCGAGATAATGCAGGATAGAGAGTGCCGGAAAATTTAATTTGCCGGGAACCCGCTTTGCTAGGAACTTATTTTGCGCTTGATGAAACACAACAATGCAATACCCGAACCTAACTCGCGGCTCGTGTTTAAGCTACAACGGCAACACATCAGCTTTAGGACGGAGCATGTGATTCGTCACTGCATAATCTATCACCCTTAGACCATAGTTAGTTACAGTGCAGATTAATTCTGCTGAATTGTTACGGAAAGTGTCCACATGCGTGTGGGTTATCCTGTTGAAATACAGCAGGCCGCCATATGGGAGATGTGGCGTAACCTGTGGAATGTAGATGACTCTCGATATATTTCGTCTAGCAAGCTCAGTCAGAAAACCAAACATATATTCGTCGGAGTGTTCCGCTTCAAACTCGGCAATGAAATCTCGGAAGTCGATAATTGGGCAAACCAAAATGTGCGTATTGAACGGGCGCACGTTTGTTTGGTCCACGTCACATTCATGGGTAAGTACATATACGAGTCCTTCAGCAGTAACGAATAGTTGTTGTTGATCGTCAAAAATTGGAAAGCGCACACCAGAATAAAGCTGTCCGACACCCGGGGCCAGGTGTTTTCCCTCGGCAAAAAACCTACCGGGACTAATCAATAAATTTCTTGTTAAATGTTGGTGTGCTTTGTCAAGGTCCATTTTGCTGTAACTGGCGGCTATTTCAGCAGAAGCCCCTGATGGACGATCTTTATTGACCGAAGCAAAGCGCGATCCAACAATCGTTGCTCTGACTCCGCAAGGTACCGAAGGGGTTTTTGCACAGATACAACGATATCTGGAATATTTACCGTGTGGCCTGAAGCCACTGAAGTTGGCCATTGCATCTGCAACTTGCGCGGCTGCTGATTGGCAGACGGTGTATAAAGGCTAAGCTCGGGTGCAAAACAAAGCACAGAGGCACAAGTTGCCATAATTAGCATGTCACTTCTCCACTAGTTTTGTTAGCACATCTGGGGGTATGAGCTTGAAAAAGGCTTCTTTCTCGAAACCATGCGCCTTTCCCGACCATTCACAAACGATATCCGAGCTAGTTGCGAGATATCCATCTGGTGAAGAGACATCAATGTCTACGATTACGGTTGTGTCCCGCTGTACCTGGCCCTGGACGAATTCCGGTGATGCAATACGAGTCATGGTTTGATGAGTCTCGTTATTTTTCACAAGGTAGTTTAGGTTCAGGGGGCTACTAACCTTGTCGCCAGCTACTTCTATCTTTAGCGCAAGACCACTGACACCAGATATATAATGGCGAGAGGATGTAATGGCGTTTACATAGCGAAACCCAAGTCGGGTTACCTGCGCATCACCCACATATCTAAACAATGCCGAAAACACGTCCGCGAGAGTCGGCTCAAATGCCCTCCACCCACAGTACTTGCCGGTATTGTGGTAGGAAATAACATTACCTCCAACCTTTACTAGATGCGTGCCGTCTGCGTTACGCAATTCCAGAACCGGTTGGTACTTTAGCTGCTCGTTAACAGCTCTAATGGGGCTTGGGATATCAGCAGTCGAAAGTCGACTCTTGGCAAAAGTCTTCCATGGCTCATGGTCACTTAAGCGACCTATAACAATTTCGGGCTGTTCTTCCGTATGAAAACGGACTTCACACAGCGCCTCGATTATGCTGTCGTCCTTTAACTTCTCCGGAATCGCTGTTTTAGTCATGAGTCTAATTGGCCGAATCTATGGGCGAGATTTCTTTAGTATCGATCTAAGGTAATTCTTGACTATCCGTTACGCCACGATCTCAAAACACCTTATCATACTATTATATTAAGGTCACGAGTTCAACTTCAAATTGGAAACATTGGAGTCGGAT
>JANNJI010000681.1:0-9722 GCA_031405795.1 Gammaproteobacteria bacterium | reverse complement strand
CATCAGTCCTGACCTGACCATCGGGGAAGCCGCAAGGAAGATGCGGGATGGATAGTTTAACGATCAATGCCGCCGGGAACCAGATTGTGGAACTGGGTAACCGCAACACCGCCAACTTCAATGTGTACCGGATGGAAACGATCACCGCCAATGCCGCGGCAACGAATACATTGATCGCGGATAACACGGCCAACACCTGGATTATCAATGTCGCAAACGGCGGTACGGTAGCGGACGGTACCACGACTACGCAATTTGCCAATTTCAATAATCTGACCGGTGGTAGCGCGGCTGATACAATTACCTTGTCGACGGGCACAGTATCGGGCCTGATCGACGGTGCTGCAGGCAACGACAGTCTGACGATCACGACGGCTGGTGACATGACGGTTGAGTTAGGCAATCGCGCCACTGCCAACTTGAATGTGTACCAGATGGAATCGATTACGGCGAATGGTGCGGCGGTAAACACACTGATTGCCGATAACACGGCAAACGTATGGGCTATCACAGGAAACAATAGCGGCACGGTAGCGGATGGCACGACGACGACCGCGTTTGCCAACTTTAATAATCTCACCGGTGGCAGTGCGGCTGATACGATGACCTTGTCGGCGGGTACAATAACGGGTCTGATCGATGGCGCGGGAGGCAATGATAGTTTGACCATCACTGCGGCCGGTAATCAGACCGTGGAGTTAGGTAATCGCACCACCGCCAACTTGAATGTGTACCGAATGGAATTAATCATGGCAAATGCGGCGGCGGTGAATACCTTGCTGGCTGACAACACGGGGAACACGTGGAATATCACTGGTACTAACAGCGGCGCCGTGGCGGATGGCACCACGACGACGACGTTTACTAATTTTAATAATCTCACTGGTGGCAGTGGTGTCGATAATTTTACCTTGTTGGCGGGTACCGTCACGGGTCTGATCGATGGCGCAGGAGGCAATGACAGCTTGACGATCACAGCGGCCGGTAATCAGACCGTGGAGTTAGGTAATCGCAGCACCGCTAACTTGAATGTGTATCAGCTGGAAACGATCACCGCAAATATCACGGCAACCAACACGTTGATTGGTGATAATACTGCCAACACATGGCTCATCACGGGTAACAACAGCGGCAATGTGTATGATGGTACAACCACCACCACCTTTGCTAACTTCCAAAACCTGAGCGGCGGAAGCCTGGTGGATCAGTTTACCGTTAACGCGGGGGCAGGTGTTACCAGCATCACTGGCGGTTTGGGTAATGACATTTTCACGATCAATGGGGCCGTGACCACCTTACATGCGGACATTGCAAATGACATCGTAGCGGGCGACGCAGATACAGTGACGGTTAATGCGGGTAGTGTGGTTGGTACGATTAATCTGGGTGGGGGTAATGACCAATTTACAGTAAACGGCGGCACCGTCGCCGTGGTGAATGGTGACGCGGGCAATGACACCTTTACTGTCGCCGGTGGTACCGTTAACACAATCACAGGTGGTGCGGGTACGGATTTTGTCGGTTACACCGGGAATAACGTGTCAATTACGGTGGGCCTGAATATCGGTGACGGTTTGGAAGGGGTGAATGCCGTTAATGGCAATGGAACATTAACTGCCCGCAATGGTGTCACGAGCACGTGGACGATTGATGGGATAAATGCCGGAAACGTTTTTGATTCAAGTAATCCAGCCCAGGTGCTGGCGTTTAGCGGATTCTCCACCCTTAATGGCGGCACTGGGGTTGATATTTTTAACATTACTCGAAACACGATGAATAATACCAACGGCCAAACTACCACAGCAGGCGTGTTTAACGGCAACGGTGGCAATGATCAATTGAATATTGCCTTGACCGGACTGGAAACAGGTTTGGTGAACTTCATCGGTGGCGCAGGCACCGATACAGTTACAATCACGGGTAATACGACCTACACCACGGCCGTCTACACACCTACTTCGACAGGTGGTTATGATCAGATCGTTGCGACGGTTGCCGCTGGTGGGAATGCGTACTCGGTAAATTATCAGCAGGCGGAAACCGTTGCCTCCAGCCTGAGTGTCGGGACACTCACGGTAAATGGTACCAACAACACGGATAACATTCAGCTGGGCAACGGCACCTTTGCGGTGAGTGCAACGCCGGTGGTCTACTCGAATGTGACCAATGTGGCAGTTAATGCCTTGCTGGGTAATGCTGATACCATCAATGTGAATAATGTGAATCTTGGCGCAGGCACATTAACGTTAATTGGGGCTGACTCCGTGACTGGAACCACATTAACGGCAGGCACTTTGTTATTGGATACCGTGGGTCAGTTTGGGACAGCAGTTAATCCCATTACAACGACGCTTACTACCTTACAGATGGTGAGTACCGGCCCCGTGTATATTAATGAAACGGCCGATCTGGATATTAACACCACAGGTGTGGTGACAAACACGGGTATATTTACCATTGCAGGCACGACGACCATTGATGCAGGAAACGGCAGCCTCACGCTGGATAATCCGCTGAATAATTTTGACATTGTTAACGTCAGCAATACGGATGCAATCACCTTGTTTGATCGCAATAGTATTAATGGCGGTACCATCACTGCAAATAGCGTCACCCTGCAGACTGCTGATGGCATCGGACAACTAGCCACTCCCCTCCAGACACAAACCGCCAATTTGACTGTCACCAACACCACGACAGGCGGAGTCTATATTACTAATAATCAGTCGGTTACTGTTGGCATTACAAACGTTGACGATATTAGACTGACGAACACGACAGGTGATGTGACGGTAGAACGGCTCTACACCAACGGTGGTAACTACGGATCAACTGCCACCGTCCCGTACGCCGGTAGTATTGTTATCAGCGTGCCCAACGGGGCGGTGAATGCCTATGCTGGTTTGGGCAGTCATTCGGCAGGGGCAGCGCCTGACATTGTTGCGGAGAATTTGGATGTCTCCATCCGGGGTGATTTCGGTACCCCAGGGCGCTTCATGAGCCTGCGTGTACATAATCGGTTTTCGTTCTTCGGCGCCCGAGGCTATGTATTCTATTTTGATGGCAGACCGCTGGATGTCATTGGTGCGCAAGATCTGGTGGTTTTCTCAGGGTTGGCCGGACTATCCAACCAACAGTTAGTTGAGGTGGAATCACTGGCGGAAGTCGATCCGGCGATTTTCACCGAAGTGCGCAATTATTTCTATGAAGACCTGGCCATTAAAATGCCGCCGGATCAACTCTATGCCGAGGATGATGAAAAAGAGAAAAAACGCTATTTGAATAAAGAAGAAACGGTACAGTAGTGAAGTTTTAGACGATTACGATTCGCTTGTTAGGGAGTTTTGAGTTTAGCTAATTTGTCATTTCGACCGGAGGGACGACTGCATGGATGCAGGAGGTAGGGCAACGCCGGGAGCGGTTGCCGAGAAATCCGTGACTCCGCGAATGAATGCGTTGCTGGATAGGGCAAAGATTTCTCGACAACATGTTCCTGACATTGTCTACCTCGCATGTGCGTATGCTCGTCCCTGCGGTCGAAATGACAAGACATTTAATTATAATGAAAGTGGTTATGTATAACTTTAAATCAAAAAAACTCAGTGTTGCTTCGTTGATGATGTTATCGGTGTTGGGATCGGTACTACCTGCCAGAGCGGAATTCCTGGAACTGCCTGAGATCAAAGAGATGCGCGAGCTGCGTGGCCGAACCTATTTGCGCGATATGGAAATACCGGCTGTGCGCGAGCGCAGTCCCGATCCTACTGCCGGACCACGGCTGGGGGTGTCCGAATTCAGGGTGCAGGGTCTGGTGGAATACCCGGAACTGGGCATCACCCGCGAGGCGCTTAATACCTTGGTGGAAGGCATTCGGTTTGAGGTGATGCGCGAGGGCAAGTTACTGGAGTCGGGTTATACCGTCGATGAACTGGGTCAGATATCCGATCTATTGGTGGAAATCGAAGAAGACACGCTTGATCGCCACGTGACGCCATTAGATACGCAAAAACTGGTTTATTTGATTCGTGAACAGCGCGGCAAGCGCGGCGTCACCATCGGCCAAATCGAGACGGTGGCGAACAAGATCACCACCTTCTACCGGGAACGCGGCTTTATCCTGGCCAAGGCCTACATTCCAAAACAGCAGGTTCGAGACGGCATCGTCAATCTCACCCTGTTGCTGGGCATGTTGGGTGATGTGAATGTGGTGAACAATAAACTGTATTCCAGTGACAAGTTAAAGTCGACGTTTGATGATCTGATCGGCAAACCCGTGACCAATGCAGCAGTGGAAGAGCGACTATATCTGATCAATAGTTTTCCGGGCATTAATGTGGAAGGTTATTTTGAGCCGGGTTATCAGGTAGGTGATTCGCGGTTAAATATTAACGTCCGCGAAGAGAATAACTATGATGCCAACCTGCGCGTGGATAATCATGGCAGCAAGGACACTGGCCGGTATCGCTTGTATGTAGATTACCAGTTGAATAATCTCCTTGGTGTAGCAGATCGACTGAATGCGGCGCTGTTGGCGGCCTCATCACCCAGTAATACGCTCTATTACCGGCTGTTATATGGCATGGATTTGTTCAATCCGCGGGTGAAGCTTGATTTAGAGTTTTCCAGAAACCAATTTGTTGTCGATCAATCTTCTTCTGCTATCCCATTAAATGTGAATGGCGATGTTAACGTGCGGGCATTAACAGGGAAATATATCTTCAAGCGCAGCAGAACCGTCAATTACAACATGGATCTGCGGTATGAAGAAATCTCCTCCGATCTACAGTTGGGTGATACACCTGATACTGACAATCAGTTGGATGAAAAACTGAAAAACATCAGTCTCAATTACAATTTTGATTTTCTGCAGGATAAAGAAAATCGGCTTCATCAGGGCAATATAAAATTGCTTTCCGGCAGTTTTGATTTTGGCGCGGATCCTGGTCAGGACGAAAGCTATTATATTTTGACGGGCGGCTATACGTTATTGAGCTTTTGGAAGATACCGTTTTTTGATACCAACTCGCGTGTTGTGCTACGTACCAATGCCCAGTACTCTGGAACATACTTGTCGCCGATCATGAAATTCTCGCTGGCGGGTCCATCGCGAGCCAGAGGGTTTGAGCCTAGCCTGTTTTCAGCTGATGATGGTATTTATCTGGGCGTTGATTGGGTATTTAATCCCCCGGATTTATTTGATTTTAATATCATGGAATCTATCAACTTGAAAAATATTGCTCGGCCATTTGTTTTCGTGGATTATAGTTACGGTAAACAGTATGCAGCGCCGACCTCGACAGATGGCGATAGCACGGGACAGGTCACGGATGTTGGTTTTGGCTTGCAGTTCTCACATGGTCGGCGTTTCCAAGGTAATTTGCAGTTTGCGTTTCCCCTCAGTGAAAAATATTCAGGGACAAACACTATGACCAGCCACGACAATGTCCATGTCGTATTCGACTTTCAATATGGTTTCTAGGTAGGTTACGGATAATAAATAAGTCATGTCACAAGGAGTGAAGCATGGAGCTGAATGTGGCTATTGATAATAGTGAGAAAGAATACAAGTTTTACTCCCTGGGCGAGCGGGAAGGGCAGGCGGATAGCCTGTTTGGTAATGGCGAGTCGACAGTCGAATCTGTTATCTATTTGGGTACGTACTCGGGCAGCCTGGAAGAAGCGCGTCACGAAATACAGTCACGCTACTCGTATGGCGGCTACCAAACTGCTGTGACGTCTTATTCGGCTCGCTATTATGTACTGTGTGATAGCGATAACACAGTTTTGGATGTTGCTGCTACTAATTCATGTATGGCTTCACACAGGTCGCTGAATCTATCCGCTGCCTCCGAATATGCAACGCAGGCAATTGATACAACTGCCATTCAAGAGGCAGTGAATCGAATGGGCTACCACAAACTTGCAGTACTAACCCCCGCATTTATTGACGAATTAAATAACCAATACATAAGTTTAAAAGATGATTTTTTGAAGGAAATGAGCAGCTTCCGGGCGATGATGGACGAGTTCACCAACGCTCCATCGTCAATGGGTTCCGAACAAGTGAAGGATGAAAAACAGAGCGCGGACGAAGAGCATCTACATTTTGCAGAGATAATGATGCGTTTCGAGAAGGACGAAGCGATGCAGGGAACAAGCCAAGATACCGAGTGGCCGGCCGTGAGTCAGGAAATGCGCCATGATGATCTGGCAAATACGGAACCTCCCGCGTTTGGTAATGTTGCCGATTTTCCTCAACCAGTAAATCCTGCATTTATCTTACAACTCCGGAGCACGCACCCGGACGACATGATAGTACTACGCCGCCTTGTCGAAGAAGAACTAGGCTTGATGAAGGGAGCTGACTTCGATAGCACCAACACAATAATCAGTCAGCATGACAAGCACAATATGACGATCGGCACCAAAAATGAGACCCTGATCGAGATTATCAGGCGTGTGCTTAACAAAGAAATTGAACGGGGTCCCATCGGCTGTACGCTGTCCAGTAGAGTGCCAATAGATCAATTAAATAGATTCGCCTATAAAGAAATAAAGCTCGGTAATGGACCGCAGCCCGAATATACCCCGGAAAAAATGGCTGCGCTGCGCGATGCCGTGCTGCAACACTTCAGCGCCATAGAAACTGAGAATTCTTTGCTGTTCAATTATATTCAAGAAATATGTAAGGCAAATCAATTTTATACCCTTTTCGCCATGCCCGATTCGAAAACATTGCATAAAATGGAAACTATCGCAGCCCAGCAACCAACCGCATGAATTGTTATTTAATCAGGTGGACAGGAATTATGAACCGTTATTTAGGGCACAATAAAAAGAGTAAAATTAAATAACGCAGCCTGGAGGAAGTCATGCAATCGCAAAACCTACCCGTCACAATTATTGCTTTAGTATTATTATTACCATGGCCAATTTTTTTGTTAACCTCACCGATGATGTTTGGCGGCCCTGGCGCGACCAATCAATTATCGATAGTGGTAACCGTCATGCTGGTTTTATACTATCCTGTGGGTGTATTTTTATTTTTATGGTTGATGAAGTGGTCTTTTTTTTCCATCAGCTCAATTAAGTTAAGCTTGATATCGTTTTCTATCATTACTGCGCTACTTGTAGCGATTGGTTATTTCGGTATCTTTATAAACATTGTGAACGGCATTAAGGGATCAGGGTATTCAGTGACAAGTAAACATGTTTATCATGATGGCAATATTCTTGAGCATGCAGATCCGGGTAGTTTTACAGCAATAGTCGGGGATATTAAAGGGGGGAATAGTCATCGTATTGAGTATGCTAAAGATGCTGCCGGGGTTTATTACCGAGGGAGTTTAATTGCCGGAGCAGATGTAGAATCCTTCCATCAATTTAAAGAGCCAGACCGTGATTATAGCGAGTATTGGATCGACAAGCAGCGTGTTTATCGTAGAGGAGCCGTGGTAGAAAATGCCGATCCGTATTCTTTTCACCGACTGGGTCCATATTTTATGGCTGACAAGAAACATGTATATTATGATGGAAAATTAATTTATAACGCAAAGGCAACAGGATCAACCATATTGAATGGCGTTATATTAAAATCCGATAACAAGGTATTTTTCAAGAATGAGGAAATAGTTGATGCGGATCATGATTCTTTTGAATATTTAGCAGATTATTATTCAAAAGACAATAAACGTATCTACCAAAATAAAACACCTATTTTACCCAACGCAAATGCTAAGACATTCACATTAGTAAACGACAAAGGTCGTGTAACATACGGCGTCGATAATCAATATGTCTATATCATGCAAGGTGTTGGTGTGGAAAAGCGGTTAGAATCTCTTCATCCAGACACAGTGCAGTTCTTGGGGGAAGACTATATTATGGATAGAGGCACAATATATTATGTGGATTCCTCAGAGGAAAAGATGTCTTCATTAGCAGTGGATACTGCCACGTTCAATGTCACCGGACTCAATTGGGAAGCACAAACGGATGCCAAAGATAAAAACAATCTTTATTTTCACGGTAAAATTGTTTCAGCAATTGGTACCACTGGGAGTAAATAAAATTGTAAACGAATTCCAATTAACGACAGCAACTGGCATTGACACCATTACCCTCTCAGCAAAGGAATCGACTCGAATATTGTCTCAGCCGCTCCGTGTGAGCGGAAGATAAAAAGATACAATGTTTTGTACTGCTTTGTAGGAGAATACTTACAAATGTGATACACACATTGACAGTCCACGACAACTTCCAACTATACAGCGTGAATTCCATGACAAGTTTGCACCCGGGTACTATTCAATAACCGGTAATTACAATTAGCATCGTATAAAAGAGGCTTAACTACATCATGATCAAGAAACGCTATACCGTACTCATCCTCTTCGTTACACTTATTTCTCTATCCACAATAGGAGTGTCGATGGGATTCTTCGATTTTACCAAGATTTATTTGTTTTCCGAGGTGAACGCTATCGTAACGAACAAGGGCCAGCCCGTGGCTGGCGCGGAGGTAACGCGGACGGTGCAGTTTCACCAGAAGAAGTATCCCAACGCCACCACCACCACCGATGCGCAAGGCCGTTTCCATTTTGACGCGTTAGTGGATAGCTCGTTGTTCGACAAATATTCGCTCAGTCATATCTCGGTATTGCAACGACTGCACATCCGTTACCAGGGTAAGGAGTACCTCGCTTGGGATTTCGTAAAGAATAATTTACGCTCGGAAGGGGAGTTTTCTGAGTATAGGGGGAAGATTTCTAAAGAGGGGGTATTTTCTCAGGGGGAACTTGTCGTATTCAAGATACCGGTACTGACCTGTGAATTAACGTCAGCGCCCAGTGAGCCTGAGGTAGAGGGCGGTCGCATGTATGCGACGATTTGTACCTGGTAGACATGCATCGTTTATTTATCACTTAGGGAGCACGGCAATGACAAAAAAATCAACCATACTCAGTCCACTGCAGGCTGCAAATTCAGATGCAGATGAAGCTGCGTTGGGTTCACAACACTCAGTATTTGGTACTGCTTTGTAGGGAAATGCTTACAAAAGTGATACACACATTGACAGTCCAGGACAACTTCCAGGCATGAACTGTGAGCGCCATCACAAGTTTGCACCCGGATACTATTCAATAACCGGTAATTACAGTTAGCATCGTATAAAAGAGGCTTAACTACATCATGATCAAGAAACGCTATACTGTACTCATCCTCTTCGTTACACTTATTTCTCTATCCACAATAGGAATGTCGATGGGATTGTTCGATTTTACTAAGATTTATTTGTTTTCCGAGGTGAGCGCGGTCGTAACTTACAACGGTCAACCCGTGGCCGGGGCGGAGGTGACGCGCACGGTGCAATTTCCTCCCAATAAGGTGTTTTCCAAGACCACCACCACCACCGATGCGCAGGGCCGTTTCCATTTTGATGCCTTGGTTGGCCACTCCTTGCTCGCCAAATTTTCGCTCGGTCAACCTTTAGTACTACAACAATTGCACATCCGTTACCACGATAAGGAGTACCTCGCTTGGGATTTGGTAAAGTCTAATTTACGCTCGGAGGGGGAGTTTTCTGCTGATCCAGAAGGGGAGTTTTCTGACGGTACCGTAACCAAGATACCGGTGCTGACTTGTGAGTTAACCTCAGAACCCAGAGATATTAAGGTATGGATAGGCAACTCACTTTTAAAAACAATTTGTACTTGGTAGAC
>JANNJI010000680.1:0-1752 GCA_031405795.1 Gammaproteobacteria bacterium | reverse complement strand
ACACACCAGCGCATCAGGCCCAGCAATTGGAAGTGAGCCCCTGGTCGATCGCCATTGAAGGTGAAGTAAAAAAACCGGGGGTGTTTACCCTGGAAGATATTCTCAAACCGCATGCACTGGAGGAGCGGATTTACCGTTTGCGCTGTGTGGAGGGCTGGTCCATGGTGATCCCTTGGATTGGATTTTCGTTGGGTGATCTACTCAAGCGTGTTGAGCCTACTTCGCGGGCTAAATATGTTGAATTCACCACCTTGCAACGACCCACGCAAATGCCCGGACAAAAAAGCCGGGTGCTGGATTGGCCGTATGTGGAAGGCCTGCGCATTGATGAGGCGATGCATCCACTTGCACTGCTGGCGGTGGGTTTATACGGTGAGGTGATGCCCAAACAAAACGGCGCGCCGATTCGTCTGGTGGTACCCTGGAAATACGGTTTCAAGAGCATCAAATCCATCGTCAAAATACGCCTGGTGGAGCAGCAACCGGTTTCTTCCTGGATGAAGTCAATTCCGGGGGAATACGGATTTTATTCCAATGTGAATCCTGCGGTGGATCACCCACGCTGGAGTCAGAAACGTGAGCGGCGTATCGGTGAGTTCGGTAAGCGCGAAACCTTGCCATTTAATGGCTATGCGCAGCAAGTTGCCTCGCTGTATGCCAATATGGATCTGAAAAAACACTTTTAACATCAACTCGGCGATTTTATATAACTCATGCAACTACGTGCAATGACGGTGTATAAGCCGCTGGTCTTTTTTGTGTGTTTGTTGCCCTTGCTGGCGTTAGTCTGGCGCTGGTATCAACATCAACTCGGTGCTAATCCCATTGAGTTGATCACACGCAGCCTGGGGGAGTGGGGGCTGCTGCTATTATTAATTACCCTGACAATGACGCCCTTACGCGATGCCATCGGCAAGTCCTGGCCAATCCAATATCGCCGGATGTTGGGATTGTTCAGTTTTTTTTATGTAAGTTTGCACCTGTCGACGTATCTGTGGTTAGACCAGTTTTTTGATTGGGATGAAATCGGCCACGATATCCTCAAGCGTCCTTTTATCACCGTGGGCATGTTGGCCTTTCTCTTACTAGTGCCATTGGCGGTTACCTCAACCCGGCGGATGCAACGCTACCTCGGCAAAAACTGGCTCAGGTTACATAAGCTGGTATATGGCATTGCCGTATTGGCCGTGCTGCATTTCTTTTGGTTGGTCAAAGCTGACATCACCCGGCCGTTATATCTTGCGATTGCTGCCGGGGTGTTATTGCTTTACCGGGTTTATCGCAAACGGGCCATGATGCCGCCGCTGTTACCGCCACGTCATAACACCTAGTATCCCCGCGTCCAGCTCACGGGTTGCATAATGCATCTTCTGGCCATGAACAGTCGGGTTATTTCAGAGGAATGAGCCTGTTTGTGTGCATTTTGTACGTGCATAGTCGGATCACACTATCTAAATTTAAAATAATTCGTCCGGAACATGAAGTTAAAATTTCATCAATCGGTTCATTGCCCTTATAAATTTTTATGGTGGCTCCTTCAAGACCTTTACCTTCCTGCTGTACCCTACCTACTACTTCAAGGTATCCATCTTGCGCAAAAACACGTGTAGCTGCCAACGAAAGACAAACAAGAAAAAAACAAAACTTGAGAAAGCTATTTTTAATCATCAATATTTTATTTGCATTAACAATTTTATGCTGCAAGTTTAAAAACAGAGGCTGATGTGAGCATTGCATCATTAAAACGCAACT
>JANNJI010000679.1:0-6596 GCA_031405795.1 Gammaproteobacteria bacterium | reverse complement strand
ACGGCCCTTTGTTTATTGGTCCGGTGACGGTAATTTTTGCATTATTGGTTTTATCTACTCATGTTGAGTTCGTATATCGCTATAAAAGAATAGCACTTGCGCTAATTGCTGTGGCGGCCATGATAGTGGCCGCACTGGCAGCGGCAAGAAGTGCTTTTTTTGCCTGTGTAGTTGTGTTGATCTTTCTTTTTTCATTTTCAGCACCGAACTGGCGAATTTTAATCGCTAAAATAGTGGGCTCGCTCGTTGTTGTTGTTGCAGCATGGGCGCTATCAGCACAACTGAGAGACGTTGAAAATAGAACAGTCACTGAATTTTCTAATTATTATTCGTTTTTCATACAGCACCCTGATCAATCTAATCCGTACGGCGATGGTTCTGTCGGAGTCCGGCTTGAAATGCTGCGTTCAGTGCAATACTTCCTGCAGGAATCCCCGCTCCTTGGTGTAGGGAGATTTAATTACTCGGTATATGCTAAAAAATACAGTGAACAGGGTAAAATTCATCCTGCGGCAGCAGGGCATGGCCATCCGCACAATGTGTTTGCGGAGGCGTTGATTTCCAAAGGTTTGCTGGGGTTCGCCGTGGTAGTATTAATGTTCTTCTATCCTTTATATATATTCATTCGTGATTTTCGTAAAAGTCGAACCACGGCGCGCGCAGGCATCGTCTTTATCACAACGATTCTTATCGTTATGCAAACGGAGGCGGCGGTGATCGTTAAGGGGAATTTTGTGGCGGTTTTTTTGCTGTTGCTGGCGGTGATATTCTCTTGGCATATCAACAGCGTGAAGCAACTGCAGACAAACCCTTCCCGCTAAATCCAAATACAACTCCATTTAGTGCTTTTAACGTCGACCAACGACTCCAAGGATGGAGTAGGTGGTATTGCGCCGGGAATGGCAATCGAGTTGCCGAGAAATCGTTAGTTTAAGATATCGAAGTTATTCAGCAACATCACAATTTCGCCTGTTGATCGAAATTGCGACAGAAAGGCAATGAATTAAAGATTCTCTAATAAGTAGCGTATGCTAAAAGTTATTATAAAAGCAATTCGTGTCCATCAGTGGACAAAAAATTTACTGTTGTTCTTGCCGCTAATTCTGTCGCACAGAGTGGGCGAGCTTGAGTCGTTGCTACTATGCCTTGGTGGTTTTATTGCATTTAGTTTTGCCGCTTCATCCATCTACATCATTAATGACATTGTTGATGTTGAATCCGATCGGCAAGACCCCGTAAAATCAAAACGGCCGTTTGCATCAGGTCGACTAAGTCCATTTACCGGCTATCTACTGGCGGCTGGTTTGCTGGTGGTGTCGATGATCATCTCATACACTATTAATCAGAAATTTTTGACTGTGGTGATTATTTATTCCATTCTCTCCGTTTCCTATTCAACCATATTTAAAAAAATATTCATCTTGGATGTTATCTTGCTTTCCGCGTTTTATACCTTGCGTATTATTGCAGGCTCGCTGGCGATCGACACCGAGATTACAAATTGGCTTTTGGCATTTTCGTTATTTGTCTTTCTAAGTCTCGCATTGGTCAAACGCTATTCGGAATTGCAGAGTTCCATCGCAGTGGCGCGTGAGCGTATTCCTGGGCGTAATTATGAGGCAATGGATTTACCATTGGTATCGATGTTCGGCGCCGGTAGTGGTCTTATGTCGGTGTTGGTTTTATTACTGTATATTAATGATCCGTTGATTACCGACAAGTACCACACTCCCAATTGGTTGTGGGGGGTGGCGGTGATGATGTTGTATTGGATTATTCGAATCTGGTTTTTGGCAAACCGTGGTGTGGTGCAGTCGGATCCGATCATGTTTGCCGTCAAGGATTGGCCCACTTATGTGATGGGGTTTTTCTCTCTTGGCTTTATTTATTTAGCGGTTTAGTATGGGAAAATATATCTCATGGGGAAAATATTCGCCAGATAGTCCAAAGTTACACGACTACTATTGGGATGATGAACTTTTCAAACTGATTAATAACACAGCTTCGGTGTTAGCGGTGGGTAATCGACGTAGTTATGGTGATGTTTGCCTCAATACGCAGGGGACGACGATTGTTACAGATCATTATGATCGGTTCTTACAATTTGATCCCGAGGGTGGAATCGTCGAATGTTGTGCGGGTCTTGGCCTGGATGAACTCAACGTCATCACCGTGGCGGCGGGTTGGTTTGTACCGGTCACGCCGGGTACAAAATATGTGACGCTTGGTGGTATGGTGGCCAATGATGTCCATGGCAAAAATCATCACAATGCGGGAACTTTCGGTAATCATATTCTTGAATTGACTTTGCTGCGCAGCAAAGATGGTTTTACGACCTGCGGACCTGCTGAAAATCCCGAGTTATTTGCGGCAACGATTGGCGGTATGGGATTGACGGGCGTTATCACCCGGATCAAATTAAAGTTAAAAAAAGTGACATCACGCCAGTTATATGTTGAAGACATTCCGTTTTCGAGTTTGGATGAATTTAATCGTTTAACCGAAGAATCCGATTCGCAGTGGGAGTACACCGTGTCCTGGTTAAATGGTGACAGTTTCACGTCGGATAGAGTAGGTGGCGTGTTTAGTCGCGCCAAGCACGTGGATAAAAATGCCGATCACCTGCTTCGTGACGCCGGGTTGCCATTACATATACCCTTTATTGCTCCCAATGCGTTACTGAACCGGCCTGTCATGAAGATATTTAATAAGCTTTACTCATTCATGAATCGGCAGGCACGTGACAGCATTAAAGAATATAACTCGTTTTTTTATCCTTTGGACAAAATTGAAAACTGGAATATTTTGTACGGTAAGCGGGGATTCTTTCAGTATCAATTTGTAGTACCGTTGAATGGCGGGCTAGCGGTAATCAAGGAAATACTCACGATTGCTAAAAAATATCGTCACGAACCCTATTTAAGCGTCTTAAAGACATTTGGGACCATCAAATCAATCGGGCTGATGTCGTTCCCACAGCCAGGTTATACCTTGGCGATGGATTTTCCTAATCGGGGCAAGATCACACTGATGATGCTGTCCGATTTTGATCGGATAGTCCTGGCGCATCACGGCAAATTGTATCCCGCCAAAGATGCACGAATGTCGGCCGATACATTTCGGCGCATGTATCCCCAAGCAGAAAAATTCAAAGAGTATATTGATCCCTGCATCACCTCGGATTTTTGGCGTCGTGTTAATGCGTGAATCCGCACCTAATGTCTTGGTGATCGGCGCAACCTCGGCGATAGCCATTGAGTTACTACGCAGATATGCGAAAGACGGTGCGCAGTTGTATCTGGTTGGTCGCGACCCTGTTCGGTTGCGGGCGCTTCGTGATGATCTGGTGATTCGTGGCGCGTGTAACGTGCACATTGGCATATTGGACATTGCCACATTCACCGAACATCAGGCCGTGATCGATAATGCGGTAGTTACAATGGCCAAAATTGATATTACCATCATCGCACATGGGACGCTCACTGTACAGGCGCGAGCACAGACGGATCAGGCATACCTGCTGCGCGAGATGAACGTGAATTGTTTAGGGGTAATATCTATGTTGTCGCTGCTGGCCAATGTACTTGAGCAGCAAAAAAGCGGGACTTTATGTGCCATCAGTTCAGTCGCCGGAGATCGGGGGAGAAAAAGCAATTATGTCTATGGTGCGGCAAAGGCGGGGGTGACGGTTTTTTTACAAGGATTAAGAAATCGATTGTCTCAATCCGGCGTACAGGTGCTGACGGTAAAACCCGGTTTTGTTATTACACCGATGACACGAGAATTTAATAAAACTTTGCTTTGGGTAGAGCCGAGTGTTGTCGCCAATGATATTTATCAGGCTATCCAACGTAATAAAGATGTGTTGTACACCCCTTGGTTCTGGCGTTGGATAATGTTTATTATTAAATTGATTCCGGAACGGATTTTTAAGAAGATGAATTTATAACATGGCAAACCAAAAAATTGTAATCACCGGGGCGGCGGGTCTCGTCGGCCAGAATTTGATCATACAACTCAAAGCGGCCGGATTTAAAAATATCGTTGGGATAGATAAACACGTGCACAACAGTAAGACACTGTGCCAACTGCACCCGGATATTCAGGTGGTGACTGCCGATATTTCGAAAGAAGGTGAGTGGAGTAACTGTCTGGCAGATGCGGATGTGGCCGTTATGTTACATGCACAAATCGGCGCGAAAGATTCAAAACCGTTTCTTGATAATAATATCACGGCCACGCGTGTCATGTTGCAACAAATAAAACATCATCATATTCCTTATGTTATTCATACGAGTTCTTCCGTGGTTGAATCCGTTGCGTGTGATGAGTATACCAATACCAAGAAATTACAAGAACAGTTGGTGCTGGATAGTGGTGTGAATTATTGCATCCTGCGTCCAACCCTGATGTTTGGCTGGTTTGATCGCAAGCACCTCGGCTGGTTGTCACGTTTTATGCAGCGAATGCCTGTTTTCCCTATCCCCAGTGACGGGAAGTTTATGCGGCAACCACTGTATGCTAATGATTTTTGCAAAATCATTACCGCCTGCGTGCAGTTGCGTCCTTCCCGGCAGATTTATAATATTACCGGCCGGGAAAAAATATATTACATTGATATGATCAAAAAGATAAAACAATCAACCGGCGCCAAAACTTGTGTGTTAACTATTCCGTATTGGTTATTTTGGGTGTTGCTGAAGGTGTATGCCGTATTTTCTTCCGATCCCCCGTTTACGGTAGAACAGTTAAAGGCGCTGACGGCGGGTGATGAATTTGAATTGATTGAATGGTGGAAAATTTTTGGCGTTTCACCGACACCCTTGGATAAGGCGATTCACGAAACGTTTACCGATCCCACCTACGCAAACATCGTGCTCGAGTTCTAGTATGGCAAAAATTGCGATTATTGGTGCCGGTCCAATGGGCCTTGCCTGTGCATACGAACTGCTTAAACACCATCATGCTGTGGATGTTTATGAGGCCGATGACCGCGTTGGCGGCATGTCGGCGCATTTTGATTTCAAGGGCATGAGCATTGAGCGCTACTATCATTTCATCTGTAAACCGGATACCAGTTTGTTTGAACTGCTCAATGAGCTAGGTTTGGCGCAATCATTAAAGTGGCGCGACACCAGCATGGGTTATTATTTCAATGGCAAAATGTATGATTGGGGTAATCCCATCGCCTTATTAAAGTTCTCACCCTTAAGTTTTGTAGATAGGCTGCGCTATGGCTTGCACATGTTTTATTGCACCAAAATTCGCAACTGGACCAAACTGGATACACAGGAAGCGAGTATGTGGATAAAAGGTTGGATCGGCGAGCGAGCCTACAATATTTTATGGAAAAGACTGTTTGCCCTGAAATTTTTTGAGTTTGCCAATAATCTCTCGGCAGCATGGATCTGGTCACGGATAAAACGGGTAGGTACGTCACGTAAAAGTTTGTTTCAAGAGCAAATGGGTTATCTCGATGGAGGTTCCGATGCCCTGTTGCATACATTACATAAATCTATCACCGCGAAGGGTGGTCAGATATTTCTGAATTCACCTGTGGCGTCCATTACAGCAGATCGCAAGGAAAATACAAAAATACTGACGGTACACGGACAACAGCACCGTTACGATATTGTGATCAGTACCATCCCCTTGCCATTTGTACCAAAAATGATCACTGGGTTATCACCGGCCGTCACCGAGAAATATACAGCAATTAAAAATATTGGCGTCGTCTGTTTGTTATTTAAATTGAAAAAAAGCATTAGCCGTCATTTCTGGCTCAACATCAGCGATGAGACCATCGAGATTCCTGGGATCATTGAATTTTCCAATTTACGGCCATTACCGCATCACGTGGTCTATGTGCCGTTTTATTTACCGCAGACCCACCCAAAATACCGTCGTCCTGATCAGGATTTTATTACTGAATCGATGGGTTATTTAAAAAAGTTAAATCCCGACTTCCGCGATGATGATGTGATCGATGTGCATGTTTCGCGTTACGGGTTTGCCCAACCGATCTGTCCGCCGGAGTTTATGCGCAACCTCCCACCAATAAAAAGTGAAACCCCGGGGCTTTATATAGTAGATACATCGCACTATTATCCCGAAGACCGTTCCATCTCGGAAAGTGTACGGCTTGGCCGCGAAGTGGCAAAAATGATGTTGTCGCAATAGCCTATTCATGTTATCAAGGTTAAATACTCAATTCTCCCGTTTCTTAATGGTCGGCGCACTGGCGGCACTGGTTAATTTTCTGAGTCGCATAGAATTGAACCACTTCATGAGTTATCGCTGGGCGGTCGTCATGGCTTATGTCATTGGCATGCTCACGGCATATGTGCTGTCACGATTTCTGGTGTTTGCAAAAACCAACCGCCACCCGCTCTCGGAGATTTTCTGGTTTGCGTTAGTGAACCTTGTTGCTGTGGTGCAGGTCTGGCTTATCAGTGTGGGACTTGCAGAATACATTTTTCCCGCAGTGCATTATCATTTTTATTCGCAAGAAGTAGCGCACATCATTGGCTTGGGTATCCCTGTGATTACCAGCTATTTCGGGCATAAATATTTTTCATTTAGTAAGATCGCTAAAA
>JANNJI010000678.1:0-9598 GCA_031405795.1 Gammaproteobacteria bacterium | reverse complement strand
CCATGAAGTTTCTGATCTGATGCGAGAGCTCATCATTGAGGCGGCGATGTTTAGTGATCAGTATCAGCCCAACAGTGCTGAATCACGTTTGATCGCCGTGTTGTATGACAAGTTACGTACAATGCCAAATGCCACGTTGCTGCTGCCATTGCCACAACATCCATGCTTACGTCTTCTGTGTGATGCTTTGTTGCAGGATCTGGCTGATGACAGGACCTTGCAACAATGGAGCGATGCAGTAGGACTCAGCAGTCGTAGCTTGGCCAGATTATTTCAAGCCGAGACCGGCCTGAGCTTCATTCGTTGGCGTGAACATCGGCGTCTCATCCGGGCACTGGAACGACTACAACAGGGAGAGTCGGTGACAGCCATTGCCCTGGATAGTGGTTATGCCAGTGTCAGTGCTTTCAGTACGATGTTCCGGCGTACGCTCCGTGTCTCGCCACGCGAGTATCTAAAACCACGGTCGTATTGATCAACGACACGGGCCTGTCTGAGTTGCGATATCGATTGGCTGAATCACACAAGAAAAATCCAAATAAACCCGTCAGACTATCCTCACTATTAAACCAATAGATATTACCTGAGGAGAACGTGTTATGTTTTATCAACAACGCTTGATTAAATCCCTGGCCGTCTTGAGTTTTATCTTCGCCGTGACGCCGCTTCGCGCCGCCGACGTGGAATCACTCTATACCTTTCGCACCCTGAGTCTTGAAAGCGCGAGCAAGGCTGCCTGGGCGGCGTTGCAACGGTGCCGGAGTAAAGGCTATTCGGTGGCTGTGGCAGTCGTGGATCGAGGTGGCAATGTACAAACACTCTTGCGTGATCGCTTCGCCGGGCCGCATACGCCGGAAACAGCCATACGCAAGGCCTGGACGGCCAATAGCTTTCGTCAATCCACCAGTGATCTTGCCGTAATGTTGCAGTCGGGAGCGATCCCGCATCAAGTGCAGCATAACCCCGGTGCGTTGCTGGTGGGCGGCGGTGTCCTGATCGAAACCCAAGGTCAGATCATTGGTGGTATTGGTGTCTCCGGGGCGCCACCGGGTAAATCCGAACAGGACAGTATTGACGGCGAGTGCGCAATCGCCGGTATTGATGCAATACGCGAGGGCTTAGAGATGGCCGAGTAGCCAGAGTAGGAGGTGTTTTACCAAGGAAAGTGTTGAGGGGTTTATGCAACAGATAATGCGCAAGTGATCGCGAAAACGGTACAATACCCGCTTCGCGCACCCCTGCGTCTTACGACTGTTGAACCCCGCATTATGCCGTTATTAACCCTCAACAAGGTTTCTCTTGCCTATGGCCATCACCCGTTGCTGGCCAAAGTGGATTTTAATATTGAACCCGGCGAACGGGTTTGTCTGGTCGGACGCAATGGCACGGGTAAATCCACCTTGTTTCGCGTGATCACCGGCGCGGCGCGGCCGGATGAGGGTGAGGTGTGGCGGCCGGACACGCTGCGGGTGTCCTACCTGGAACAACAAGTGCCGCATAACAGCCCGGACACGGTATTTGATGTGGTGGCCGGGGGGCTGGGGGAACTCGGCAAGGTCTTCAGTGATTACCAGCATGCCCTGAATGAGATGGGCGAACATGATCAAGCGGCGATGGATCGCCTCGCCGATCTGCAACACCAGATTGATGTGGCCCAGGGCTGGAACATTCAGCAAAAAGTGGAAACCGTGATCAGCCGCCTGGATCTGCCAGCACAACGTAAACTGGATGATTGTTCCGGCGGTATGCGTCGGCGGGTGATGTTGGCGCGGGCGCTGGTGAGTGAGCCGGATTTATTGTTGTTAGACGAACCCACCAACCACATGGACATCACCGCGATTCAATGGCTGGAAGAATTTTTATTAAATTACAAAGGCGCGTTGATTTTTATCACCCATGATCGCACCTTCCTCAAGCACCTCGCCACCCGGCTGATTGAATTGGATCGTGGCGTACTCAGTTCCTTTCCTGGCAATTATGAAACTTATTTGCTGCGCAAGGCCGAGATGCTCAATGCCGAAGAGAAGGCCAATGCCCGCTTTGATAAACAACTGGCGGACAACGAGGTGTGGATCCGGCAAGGTGTCAAGGCGCGGCGCACGCGCAATGAAGGCCGCGTCACCCAGCTGATCACTATGCGCCGTGAACGCAGCGAACGGATCTCGGTGCAGGGCAAGGTCAGCATGCAACTTGACAGCGGCGAAGCCTCCGGCCGTCTGGTCGCCGATCTGCGCCATGTCAACTTTAGTTATGGCGATACCACGATTATTCGCGATCTCTCCACGCGCATCATGCGCGGTGATCGCATCGGCATCATTGGCCCCAATGGTTCGGGTAAGAGTACTTTACTCAAATTAATCCTCGGCGAGTTACAGCCCACCAGTGGTGTGGCGGTATTGGGTACCCGCCTGGAGACGGCGTATTTTGATCAGCACCGTGAATTGCTGGATCTGGAAAAAACCGTGCGCAACAACATGAGTAACAACAGCGACTTCATCGAAGTCAAAGGCAAGTCGCGGCATGTGATCAGTTATCTGCGTGACTTCCTGTTTCCGCCGGAACGTCTGAATGCACCGGTGAAAATCCTCTCCGGCGGTGAACGCAACCGCTTATTGCTGGCCAAGCTCTTCACCAAAACCGCCAACATGTTAGTGCTGGATGAACCGACCAATGATCTGGATGTGGAGACCCTGGAGCTATTGGAAGAATTATTGTGTGAATACGATGGTACCTTATTGTTAGTCAGCCATGATCGCGCCTTCCTCGACAACGTGGTCACCAGTACCCTGGTGTTTGAAGGTGACGGAGTGGTCAAGGAGTATGTCGGTGGTTACGAAGACTGGTTGCGGCAACGCAAATCGGCGGATGAACAGTACAAGCAACTGGCGAGTGCCACAGACAAAGCCAGGGTCGTGACGCCAGTTGTTGTGGCAGTGCCAAAACAACGACTCAGTTATAAAGAACAACGTGAGGTCGATGCCTTGCCTAAACAGATCGAAGCCCTGGAGCAACAGAAACAACAGATTGAGCAGCAGATCGGATTGGCAAATTTTTACCAGCAAGAAAAAGAAAAAATCACCGTTATTCTGACCCAGTTGGACGGGCTCGAAAAAGCATTAAAAACGGCGTATAGCCGCTGGGAATATCTTGAGGCGATGCGCGGGTAAGGTATTTACCGGCGGATTATGCCGTGATACTCACTCGAAAACACGGTGGTTATACTATTGGCTGGCATTAGTACATAATCGCCTTATAATGTCACGACAACTCAAACAGACAGGAGTGCGTGCGATGGCGATGAATGCGTGGAAACGGTTTTCTTGTGTCAGTCTCTTTATATTATCAATGTTACTGGTTATACCCGTGAGTGCGAAGGAACTGGCGGGGGTGGTAATTCCCGAACAGGTTACTCCGGAGCAAGGTATCGATCCGCTCACCTTAAATGGCGCAGGTATACGCAGTAAATTCTTTGTTAAGGTGTACGTTGGCGCTTTGTACTTGCCTGGTAAACAAACCGCAGTGGAAAAGATCCTCGCTATGCCCGGTGCCAAACGTGTCAGCATGCATGTGTTATATGACGAAGTAAGCAAGGAAAAACTGGTGAGTGGCTGGAACGATGGGTTTGAAAACAACAATTCGTCAGAGGAACTTGCCAGACTCAAGGAACGCCTGAACAATTTCAATGATCTCTTCACCACCATTAAACGTGGCGATCTGGTTAATATTGATTACCTCCCGGGGAAAGGTACGCGAGTGCAAATCAATAATGTCAGCAAAGGGATCATTGCCGGTGATGACTTTTATCAGGCCGTGTTAAAAGTCTGGCTTGGTGAGCAGCCTGCCGATAGCAGCTTGAAACAAGGTATGCTGGGAATAGAATAAACGATAACTTACTATCTCTCGTTGTGCTGGCGATGACAATTTCGTCGCGGTGGTCTGGTTTGAAATGAGGATAGTTCGTTATTTTCACCACTGTAAAAAGGAGGGACATAATGAAAAAGCGGATTATCATTTGCTGTGATGGAACCTGGAACGAACCGGAGAAGATCGAGGATGATCGTATTGTCCCAACCAATGTATTAAAACTGGTACGGGCGGTGGAGCCTTACGATAGTGCCAGTGGTATTCAACAAGTGGTATTTTATGATCAGGGCATTGGTACCGGGGCATTGGGCAAACTGGATCGCAGCATCGGTGGTGGCACCGGTTACGGCATCTCCGGCAATATTCGCGATTGTTATAATTTCCTCGCCAACAATTATGTCGAGGGGGATGAAATATATTTATTTGGCTTCAGCCGTGGCGCTTATACCGTGCGTTCGCTCAGTGGCATGTTGGCAATGATTGGGCTGCTGAGTAAAAACGATCTGCGTTATGTCCCTGAGGCCTACGCCTATTATCACGGACAACCCGAGGACCGCGTAAACTCACCGTATCACCAGCTCATTACCGATTTACCGCGCGTGATACCCAGTATTAAATTTCTGGGTGTCTGGGATACCGTCGGCGCACTGGGCGCACCCACGCCGATCCTGGGTAAGCTGCAACAATGGGCGAGTAAATTCTGGAAGCGCCTGCGCGTGGGTTTTCATGATTGCGATCTGTCACCGATTGTTGAAAACGCCTTTCAGGCCTTGGCGATTGATGAACGCCGCGGACCGTTTCGTCCGTCGATTTGGACTGCAGGCAACGATCAAGCCACGGTTCAGCAATTGTGGTTTGCCGGTGTACATAGCAATATCGGCGGGGGTTATTACGACAGCGGGCTGTCGGATCTGGCCATGCAATGGCTGGTAAATCGTGCAACCGAAAGTGGCGTGCTGATTAACGATAAATACATGACAACGCTCGTGCGTCCCGATCCTTCGGGTAAATTAGAAGATTCCTATAGTTTTGGTTATAAACTGCTGGAGTTTGTCAGTGTTGATCCCCATGTGCGTGTACTGGGCAAACACTTGCCTGTGGGCGAAATGATCCATGAAAGTGTTATCACACGTCTGCGCAGCAACCTGAGCCCGGCTTATCAGCCGGCAAATTTGCTCGGCCAGGACGGCACAGTAAAGATCGTGGCAGAGCAGGCCCGTGATTATCTCGTCATCGACCAGGTGCGTATTCCTATCTACAAGGAGCGTGAACAACTGCGCCGTGCCATTGAGAATGTTGATGGCACGGTGAACCTCGCCGGTGTCGCCAGCCATTGCCAGATCATTGATTTTACCAAGGCACGCGGTGCGCGCCTGAAGGTGACTGCGCAAATGCAATCGGGTGAGCGAGGCTTATTGGAATCGGTATTAACCGGTATACAGAACTTTGTCGTGGTCTGGTGTATACGTGGCGAGGCAGGGGTGCGGTTTGTGTGATCAAGTCAGGGCAGGGATGCTTCCCTCCTGGTTTCTGAATTGATCTTTTGCTGTAACTCGTCACTGCTGAATTCGACAGGGGTTCTTGCATTATACTCACTCGCATGACAAAGACGCGATCAAAGTCCTGGTTTGTTTATATTGTGCGCTGCGCGGATTACACCTTATATACTGGCATTGCGCAAGATACTGTACGTCGCCTTATCGAGCATAATGAAGACAACCGGCTTGCTGCACGTTACACCCGGGCGCGGCGTCCCGTGCAATTGGTCTATGTCGAGCCACAGCCGAGCCGTTCTGCCGCCGCACAACGCGAGGCGGCAATCAAGCAATTGTCCAGATTAGCAAAAGAGGACTTGATCAAGTCAAGGTGAGCTATCGCTGCCTGCAATTTACACAGAGAATTAGCGTAGGTGGCATCGAGTATTTTCCGATTGCGGTCAGGCTGCAGAGATATTTCCGCATGAGCCTTGCTATTTGATTTTTTTACTATTATTGTTTGAAAGCTGCAATTTGTGGTTGGTAATCGGGTTAATTATTAATATTTTAAGAAGGAGACGCTATGAAACGTAATATCGTATTAAAGAATGCCGGAGTAGTTGCTGTGGCGTTGGTGATGTTGTTATTGGGTGGTTGTGCCAGCGTCCAGATGGCCAGTGAGGCAGAGGATGCGGCAGCCAAAAAATTCACTGCCAAGCCCGGTATGTCCAGGATATATGTTTACCGCAATGAAACATTCGGCGCCGCGATTAAAATGCCCGTTTCCATTGATGGTCAAATCATTGGTGAAACAGCCTCAAAAACTTATTTGATGAAAGATGTGACGCCAGGTACGCATGTTGTTCGTTCACACACGGAAAGCACACCCGAGTTGAGCGTTAAAACAGACACCGATAAGGTCTATTTTGTCTGGCAGGAAGTCAAGATGGGTATGTGGCAGGCAGGCTCGGTCTTGCAACTGGTGGATCAATTGAGGGGACGTGATGAAATAATGGAATGCAAACTTGCTGCGGGGGTTGGCGGCGCGAAATAATTTTTACTAGCAATAACGGGGACAGAAAATAAATCTGTCCCCGAGTTTTGCCCGTTTTCTGTGAGACCAATAAATTTATGCCGCTTTGTACTTCGCCTTGGCCTCCTTTGCAGCCTTGGCCTCTTCGGCGGAGTATGCCTTGCCTGACCAAAGCATGTTATAGGCAATCTCTTCGTTACCATTTTCACAGGTTTCCAATACTTTTTCGAACAGGGGCTGGAAGGTCGCGGATTTATGTGATTCTTCATGTTCTTTGAAGGAACGCCAGAAGGTTACGATCAGGGCCTCTTTACCTTTGAGTGGGCTTTGCACCGACTGGCCGATGGTTGAGCCTTCGTTGGAGACAGAGCCGCTGTTGAGGGCAACAAAGCCACCGACAAAGCCGGTTTCGGAGTGGTAGGTTTTGACGTTTTCGCATAAAAACGCCACGCGTTCTTGTAAATCTTCGATGCTGTACTGGGGTTTGAGGATTACACGGTTGATGGTAACGACACCATCGTGGGGAAAGTTGTGGATTAGGCCGGACATAAATATCTCCTGTATATAAGTGTTTGCTTAACTACCTACATAATATACGTGCAATATATAAAGTCAATGACAGCACTCTATAAAACTTATAGCCCAATTGAGATACTCGGAATTAGTCGCGTAGTGAAATATTTACGCTAATTGCTTGTTCCATAACTGCTTTATCTGATCCGCCAGGGTCATGGGGTCAAAGGGCTTGGGGATAACGTCCAAGGCCCCCAGGGCGATAAGTTGGGCAATTTCCTGTGGTTGAACCTTGGCGGTCATGAACATCACAGGTGTATTACGTAATTGGGCGATAGCACGCAGGGCATGCAGGGTGGAGACACCGTCCATCCCTGGCATCATGACATCCAGCAGTAACAAGTCCGGCGCAAAGCCGGGACCTTTGGCGATGGCCTCTCTACCGGAACTGCAAATTTCTACCGTAAGGCCGCCCACCATTTCCAGGGCAATGCGGGCAACGGCTTGAATATCAGGCTCGTCTTCAACATAAAGGATACGGTTTAATTCGTGGCGCATATTCACCGTGATTAGTTTGGATAAGTACCGGTTTGTGGTAATTCACGTTCATGAATCACGGACATGATCACATTGATGAGTTCTTTGCGGCTTTCGCGCGACTTAACCAGCGCCGCCTTGACCATGTGGGCGACGTCTTTACCTATTTCATGCGCCGAGAACACCACCACTTGCGGTGTGTAGTCAAGTTGGTTGAGGTCGTTGAGTAAATCCAGGCCTGAGCCATCGGTGAGCTCAACATCCAATAAGATCAGATCATAAGGCCCTTCACGTAATTTTTTATGCGCATCAGCCAGGGTTGGCGCGTGGAGGAGGTTGACCTGGCCACGCAAGATGACATTGACCATTTCGTAAATGATCGGATCATCTTCAACATGCAGAACCCGTGGTAAACCCTGTTTGTGCTGGGCAATAAATTGCACGGCATTGAGCAGACGGGTTTCATCCAGGGGTTTATCCAGCCAATCGACAATACCAAAGGCGCTGCACTGCAAACGGCGCTTACTTTGATCGGTGGTTGCTGACAGGACAATGATTGGTAGTTCGCGAGTACGGTCAGTGCGCCGAATCTCCTTAATGAGCGTGATGCCCTCGGGGTCATAGGTTTGGCCCAGTTCATTGGGTAAGGCGATATCCAGTGTCACCGCCAAATAGGGGTTTTCAGTAATAAGCTGTTTGGCTTGTTCGACGGTTCGTGCGACATCACAGTCGTAACCGGCTTGCGCCAGAATAATACGCAGCATATAGGCGATATCGGCGTCATGATCACAAATTAACATGCGCGATTTGGCGATGTTACCAAGCTGCGGCGGTTCATCCATTTGACTTTCGACCCATTCCGGCAAGTCAAAGAAAAAGGTGGTGCCGATATTTTCACGCGAAATAAAATCAATACGGCCGCCGTGTTGATCGATTATCGATTTGCTGATACTCAGGCCAAGACCGGTGCCACCGAGTTGACGTGTATCAGAGGCATCGGCCTGGGCAAATTTCTGGAAAATATCTTTGTGAAATGTCAGAGGAATGCCATTGCCATAATCGGTGATGGAGATGCGCACTTTATGCGAACGTTTTACCGCGGAAATTTCCACACGACCGCCACCGGGAGAAAACTTTGCGGCATTGGAAAGCAGGTTGTTCATGACCTGCAATAAGCGATCTTCATCCGCATACACCGATACGCCTTCGGGGCACTGGGTAATGTGGAAGGTTACTGCAAATTGTTCACCATAGGCAAAATTCGCCTGCATGGCGGTTTCAAGAAATTGATGCAGATCGAGTAATTTATAGTGGAACACCATTTTTCCGGATTCGATTTTTTCAATATCCAGGATATCGTTAATTAACAGCAGCAGTCGCTCGGTATTTTTGTTGGCGATGTTCACCAGATTTTTGGCCTGATTGGGCAACAAGCCACCGGCGCCGCCAACCAGCAGGCCCAACGAACCCCGGATGGAGGTCAGTGGTGTACGCAGTTCATGACTGACGGTGGAAATAAATTCATTCTTGATTTGTTCAACGCGTTTGCGTTTGGTGATGTCATTAAAAATGACCACAGCACCGGAAATTTTGTTGTTTTTACGAATGGGAGTGACGGTATATTCCGCCGGGAAGGAACTGCCATCCTTACGCCACATGATTTCTTCGTAAACACGTTGAATCACACCTTGTGTGATCGCCGCATAAATAGGACTGGTTTCATACACGTAGATCGTGCCGTCAGTATGGGTATGGTGTGCGGTGGCGTGCATGAAGACATGAATCAGATCTGTCGGGCGATAACCGAGCATACGTGCAGCGGCGGGGTTGACGAAGGTGGTGGTGCCTTGCATATCAAGACCATAAATACCTTCACCTGCTGATTCCAGTAACATACGTGCACGTTCCTCGGCCTGGGCCAGTGATTCAGCGGTGCGGCGGCGTTCGGTGATGTCACGGACAATGGCGACGAAACGGGGTTCCTGATCGACCGGATAAATATATTGCAAGAAGATCTCAACCGGAATCAAGCCGCCATTGCGATTGCGGTGAAAGGTTTCAAATGTTACTGCATTGCGTTCGCCTTCAATCATCGGTTTTAATAAACGGCGGAAACTCGGTTGATCAAATTCCGGAATGAGATCAATCGGGGTCATGTGCAGTAATTCATGGTAGG
>JANNJI010000677.1:0-3747 GCA_031405795.1 Gammaproteobacteria bacterium | reverse complement strand
GGCCGAGGTATGGGAACCCGGACCGATAAAGAGATCATTAAAGGCCAATAAGGATTGGCCATTGTTGAGCGTTGCCTTGGCCATGGTAACCGCTTGGACGTGGTGTTGGCCCAAAAGCACTTGCCCCATGTGCGCTGCGGCAGACTCACCGGAAAAAGGTAATAAGATGCCTTCAATCATACTGGGATCAGGGTTCACGGCAAAAATTGGTTGTGTACTTAGATATTTGGCGGTGTTGACCACCAATCCATCCGGTCCGACAGTGACCACAAGATCATCTTTTTCAAAAGTGAATTGGGGTAAATACTCGCGTTCAATAATTTGTGATTTCACGCCAGACGGAATACTGCCGCGCAATCCATCCAAGACCGCGTGATAACGTTGATGACGGGTTTCAATCGGCGCAATATCCTGACCGGCGCGCTCCAGCATGAAACGCGCTTGTTTCACGGTACTAAAACGCTTACCTAATTCTTCTAATTCCGTGGCACGCTTTACCACGATGACGTGTTCGTACCGTGACTTTGGATTAACACGTGCCGGGACAAGCCCGGCACGTGTTGCGTTGGTGGTGCTTGTGGCAATCATTTCTTGGCGCCTCCTATCCAATTCACCACGTTGGCAAGCAGATCCGGCGTGATGGTCAGGTTCTTGATCGTACCGGCATTGGCGGCCCATTCCTTTAACGCCAATCCCACCAAGGCCTGTGGCGTCAGATTTTGATACAGGCCAAATCGAATTTCATCGGCACGCGTATCCGCCTCTGCCTCCATTTCTTTGGCCTTGGCTTCGGCCTGCGCGTGTTTGATCCGATTCTCAGCCTGACGGGCAACCAGATCGACACGCCGATCTTCAAGCTCGACTTCGGTATCCAACTCGCGGTGACTGATCTTGCTCTCTTCTTCCACCGCCGCCTTCCGCCGTGTGTAGATTGCCAAATCCGAACGTTGTTGCAGACCTTCACGATAATCCGCCTCCAGCGCCTTCTGCATCTCCGGTGTCGCCTTGACGGTAGTAAAGTGCAAACTCTCCACCACCACGCCCATGAGCGTGAGGTCGGGTTCTTCCTGCACATGTTGCAGCACCGAGTGCGCCAAATCCTTCACCGTGATCAAGGCCTGATCCAGCGACAAGCTATTCACACCACTACGCGTATTGGCTTGAACAGCGTTGACCACGCGTTGTATGAGCTTGTCCAGATCCTTGCTGCGATAGCGCAAGGTTTTGGGATCAATCGTAAAATCCAATACCTTGACCGCCGCCATCGGCTCGGCAAAACGGAAACTCAGCTGTCCCTGAATACTGATCTCCTGATAATTCGCCGTGGTCTCAGTGAAAATAAACATCGCATCCTGGGTGACCACCGGCACCATCGCAATGGAGGTATTGTGCGGCCAATACCAGAAGGTCAATCCCATTCCATGCTGGCGTACCTGCCCGTTACGATAGCGAATGACATACGTATTCGGTTCACCTTTGTAATATTTAAGTATCATCGTACACCTCCTGTCGCGTGTTCAACGCGGTTTGAGTGAATAACGCCTCCCATCCTCACCCCTTTACGCGGCTTGTGGTTGTATCCGCTTTTGACTAAACGCCAGCATCCGTTCAATCGGTAACCGTGCCTTATCCATGGTGTCGTTCTCCAGATAGTTAATCTCAAATCCTTCACCACGTTGTGCGGCCGCCACTAACGCCACGGTATTACGTTTCATGTAGGGGCACGCATTGCATTGGCAGCCGCTATAGATAGGCGCCTGTGCTATCGACAGATCCGGCCGCAACCCACGCATGTTGTGTAACAGTCCTTCTTCGGTAGCGACGTAGATGGTGCCGTTTGCCCCTTTGAACTTTGCAACCCAATCCAACATCTGCTTGGTGGAGCCGACAAAGTCAGCACGCTTTAACACCGGTAACGGCGATTCCGGATGGGCAATCAAATAGGCCGCGCCTTCGCTGCGTGCTTGCTTGAGCAGGTGTTCAATCTGCTCATCCTTGAATTTATCATGCACTTCGCACACGGCATTCCACACCGGCATGTTGTAGCCGTATTGATAATTCAAGTACGCACCCATGTTGCGATCCGGGGAGAAGATCACTTTCTTGCCTTGCGCATACAAACTGGCAATGATGTCATCGACATTGCGTGAGGTCACAATCCAATCCGACAAGGTCTTATGGTACGCGCTCGAATTGATGTAACTCACATGCACGTGATCGGCGTAATCTTCACGCCACTTTTCCAGGTCATGCATGTCCGTCTGGGTAACCAGGGAACAGGTCGCGTCCGCGTCCGGTAAGATCACCTGCACCTCCGGATTAAGGATCTTGGTGGTCTCGGCCATGAATTTCACCCCGGCAAAGACAATGCGATCCGCCTTTTCGCGTTGGGCAATCAGCGAAAGCTCCAGGCTATCGCCAACGTAATCCGCCATCGCCTGAACATCGGGTGTCGTGTAATAGTGTGCGAGTGTTAATGTTGTCATGGCTCACCTCTCATTTAATGATCTCAACCTTATTCGGATGTTTGACGCGATAGAGCATCGCTGGTCGATGCGCCCCGTCGCGCCGCTCTTCACCGGTTTCCTCAATTCCCTCCAGTGCTAATATCCATTTACGAAAATTACGTTTGTCCACCGGCTCCTGCAGAATGGTTTGGTAAACAGCCTGCAATTCGCTTAACGTAAATTCCATCGGCATAAACTGAAAGGCAATCGTTGAGTAATCGAGTTTGGCAACCAGACGTTGGTGCGCCAGGCGCACGATGTCACGATGATCAAACGCAAGCCGGGGCAACTCATCGATACCAAACCACCCCACCGCCTCGGCGTCCGTGGCTGCCCGCAACTGCAATTTGTCGGAGGGGATCAAGGCGTAGTACGCCACAGTGATCACCCGCTCGCGTGGATCGCGATTCACTGCGCCAAAGGTGTATAACTGTTCCAGATAAACGCCACTGACCCCGGTTTCTTCCGCCAATTCACGGCGGGCACTGCTATCCAGGTCCTCATCCATCTGCACAAATCCGCCAGGCAAGGCCCACTTTCCCTTATAAGGATCCCCGCCACGTTTGATCAGCAGGAGTTTTAATTCCTGGTCGCGCAGGGTAAACACCACCACATCAGTGGTCACCGCAGGATGGGGATAGGCATAGGTATACATGGTTGGCTCGTCCTAATAGTGTATTGAATACACTTACAACATAGTGTACTCTTTACACCATGTCAAGCATCCCGGAGAGAACCATGAAAAAAACATCTATCCCGTTAGTCCGTGAATTGGCTTCGCGCTACAGCCATGATGAGCTTGAGCACTGCATCACTCAGCAGTTAACTGATGGTGTGAATCCTTGCCTTGCGGAAAATGATCCCGACACAGTCGTGGCCATTCTGGCGCAAGCCAGTTATGTGAGTGAGTGGGTGAAAAAAGGATTTTCCCTGCCACAAGGGATGCGTGCCCTCGGCGCACAACGGCGGCAATTTAGTGGTGGAAAAAAAGCAAGCGCCCCCTGATAACGAAGATGCGGTGTTGCAACTTAGCATCTCTGATTAATTGTCATCGTTCAGGTTGTGTAGTTGAGTTTTAATTTTTTCAACAATCTATTATTTATCTTTCGGTTTTTCAAGCTGCGCATGCTTGGATTTGCGCGGCCGGGCGAATAAAATCCCGATAAACACCACCAACAAGATTGCCGCGGACACCCCCAGGAAAATTCCCAGTGATACCGCAAAGGCGATGCCGATTAAC
>JANNJI010000676.1:0-16317 GCA_031405795.1 Gammaproteobacteria bacterium | reverse complement strand
CCACTACATTGCGACCTTTGCCAATATCGCCACACTACTCGGCCTACTCGGCACAATCATCGGTTTGATCGATGCGTTCGCCGCCATCTCGGCGGTTGATCCGTCGCAAAAAGCCAAGATTCTCTCGACGAGTATTTCCGTGGCGATGAACACCACCGCCTTTGGTCTGATCGTGGCGATCCCACTGCTGTTGATGCATGCCGTATTACAATCCAAGACCACGGAAATCGTTGATAGCCTGGAAATGGCCACGGTTAAGTTTGTCAATATGATTATGCAACGCAAAAGCAGCAAAGAGCCAAAAGAATCATGAGACGCAGCCGCCTGCGCGCCCGGCTCCGGTCCACACCGGAACTAGAAATCACCGCCTTTATGAATCTGATGGTGGTATTGGTGCCGTTTCTGTTGATGACCGCCGTGTTCACCAAAATGGTCGTACTGGAACTGAACCTACCATCATTGGGTGGTGCCAGTGCGACAAACGATAAACCGGATTTCGAATTACAGATCACCATCCGTAAAGAGGCCGTTATCCTGTCTGACAATAAAGGCGGCTTAATCGCCAATATCCCGCAGAATAAAGCACAGCACGATTACATCAAACTGTCCGAACTGCTCAAAGAGGTCAAGGCACGGTTCCCGGAGAAAACCAACGCATCCATTCTGGCGGAACAGGATACCGCCTATGACACGATTGTACAGGTCATGGATGTAACTCGTTCTTATGAGGTTGTACAAAACGGTTCCCGTTTTCAAGACGTATTATTCCCCGATATTTCTATCGGCGATGCACCGCCAGTGAGATAACGTCATGGATAAATCCTCCCGCCGTACCCGCCGCATGGAACGGCATAATAAGCGCAACAATCAAGGCGCCACCTTGAACATGGTGTCCATGATGGATATCTTTACGATATTGCTGTTCTTTTTGTTGATGAATGCCGCCGCCGACGCCGAGATTTTGAGCCCGCCCAAACAAATCGTCCTGCCTGAATCCACTGCTGACAAGGGGCCAAAGGAAAACATTGTCATCCAGGTCAACAACAAAGAGATCCTCGTCGACAATCAAGTCGTCGCGCAAACTGCGGATGTTATACAAAATAAAGAGCTCCTTATCCCTGGTGTGCTCACCGTATTACAGCAGCTCGCTGATAAGGCACGCGCTAAGAAAGTGGACAATAAAGAATTTTTAACACGCGGCATTACCATCATGGGCGATAAACAAATACCCTATGACGTCCTCAAAAAAATTATGCTGACCTGTGCCAGTCTAGATTTTGCCAATATTTCACTGGCCGTGATGCAAAAATCACAGGAAAAGAGCTAACTGCACATGGCGTATAACAGCACTCTATTTGAAGATGCGCTACCGTGGGCCGTCAGCGAGAGTGACCGCCGCTTTATAGGCATCGTTGCCATTTCATTGTTTGTTTCAACCTTGCTATATGTAATTATTCAATTTCTGCCTAAGCCGGTGATTGAACAAAAAAAACTGGAAGATGTCTCGCCCCGCCTGGCGAAATTGATCATTGAGAAAAAGCTGCAGCCCAAACCAACCCCCGTGCCGCAGAAAAAAGAGCCAGAGAAGGCCAAAGAAAAACCGAAGGAACCCGAAAAAACAAAGGACAAACCTAAGCAGAAAGAAAAAGAAAAGGTGCCCGAGCCTAAGCCACAACCAAGCCCAGAACAACGCGCTGACAAGGCTCGCGAAAAAGCGGCACAAAGCGGTTTAATGGCAATGCAAGATCAGCTAGCTGATCTGCGGCAGAGCTTCAATGTTGCATCAATACAAAATCAAAAACCAGTTGCTACCGCTGGTGCCAACAAAGCCAGTGAAAATACTGACAACACCTCGAGCCTTATCGCCACCAAGGCAGGGCAAGGCAGCGGTGGCATCAACACCGGTGGTTTGAGTCGCTCAACCGGTGGTAATAATCTGGCTGGCCGCGACACCACCGCTGTGAAGAGCACCATAAACTCATCTGGTGGTGGCAAGGGGCGTAGCACGGGTGGTGGTGGCTCTGGAAATAGTCGCGGCGATGAAGAAATTGAATTGGTCTTCCAGGAAAACAAGGGCAACATCTTCAGCATCTATAATCGCTATTTGCGTCAGGACCCCACCCTAAAAGGCAAATTGGTCCTGCAAATCACTATCGCCCCCAATGGCCGCGTCACCAACGTGCGGGTGGTTTCCAGCGAATTGAAAAATACCGAACTGGAGCAAAAAATTGTCTCCCGGGTTAAATTATTCCAATTCAAGCCAAGCAGTGTAGACACGGTAACGGTTACCTATCCAATTGATTTCCTGCCTTCCTAGTCGTGCTTACCGCACTAACACGATCTATTTGGAAAAGGTTATGCAACAACAAATTTTATGTTTTTTCACTGTTTGCTGGCTGACGCTGCCTGGCAATGCGGCTGCACAATCAAACTTTGGCATTGCTCTGGTGCTGGAAGGTTATGAATTGGATCTGCATTATCCCACCCAGGTGCTGCCAACACAGCTCAATGCTATTAGCCTGCGCTGGAATGAAAAATTAAGTGATCACATCCACGGTGGTATCTTACTGGGAATAGTGGATGGTACCCAAGGCAACAACCCTGTACCCGCAGCCAGGGTGACAACAGGCAATTACCTGGGAATTAACCTGTTTTTTGCCTATATCCAAAACACCCGCCTTAGTCTTGGTCTAAATCTCGACTATCGTTATTTTGACTTGGCTGGCACAGCCGACACCCAAAATGCAAAATGGCGTTGGCACCAGGGTTCGATAAGCCTGGATGGCCGACTTGGTTTGACCGACGCAGTGAGTGCTGTCTTTGGCCTGTCCGCCAATGGCTTGGCCGGTGAGGAGGTCTTAACCGGTCCCATCAGCCAGGTGACAGACTTTGACGCCGAACATAGCGTCGGCGCACGAATTGGGCTGCTTTTTGATATTGCCCCGCAAGGCCACATAGGCCTTGAAATGCAATCTGGCTTTTCTCACGGTGGTCGGCTCTATTTTGAACGGTGGTTCTAACAGAAATTGTGGTTTTTATACCCGAAATCTGGTAATTTGTGAGCTCGCTCACATCAAAAGTATGAACTCCCCGCTACTTTTAATAAGTCGACTTGGGTTGAGGTGTTTTGCGCCGATGTAAGTGATCTAAGGAGATCAACCCGTGATTTCTGTGGCGTGAGTGCGGTTAACACAAACAAACAGGCTAAAGTTGGATTAAATGGGCGACGCAGCACGCGAGTATCTTCAACTCAGAGTTCTTAGAACTCTGGAGCCGCTCAATTCGTTAAGCGCGGATAAGCTTGAAGAAATAGCAAATAAATCCACAGTGGAAGAGTTACAGCCTGGGCGAGTCATTTTTCGCCAAGGTGAAAAAGACCGTCGTTGTGTGTACTTATTGGCCGGTCAAATTGAGCTGCAGACCACCGGTAACCCCAACGTGGAGACCGTTAAAGCAAAAACCCTCGAATCTAAATACCCCATTGCTCAAGAGATTCCCCGTCCCAGCACATGCCGGACCAAAACAAATGCCGTGTTGCTCTATATTGATAGCGATTTACTCGAATTCCTGATGGATGACACACCATCAGGATCCTACGAAGTCACCGAAATTCATGTCAGCGAAGACCCGGAAAGCGATTGGATGATGCGCTTTCTGCAATCGCCAGCGTTTTTACGTCTGCCGACAGAAAAAATTCATACCCTATTGGTTCGATTTGAAGAAGTCCCTGTGCGCAAAGGGCAAGTCATTTTAAAACAAGGTGACACGGACCAGTGGTATTACATAGTCAAAGAAGGGCACTGCCTCGTATCACGTCGACCGGCACCCAGCGCTGAAGAGATACGTCTGGCTATCCTTGGTCCCGGTGATGGTTTCGGTGAAGAGGCCCTCATTACCAACGGCAAGCGTAATGCCACCATCACCATGAAAGAAGACGGTGCCCTTGTTCGTTTGGGTAAAAAAGACTTCCATGATTTATTGGTAAAGCCCCTATTACAACACGTCAACCATCACACCATGATGGAAAAAGTGAAAAGTGGCGCCGCCATTATTGATGTGAGAACAAACAAAGAGTTTTCCGAGAATGGCATTAAAGGCGCACAAAACATCCCTTTATCGATGTTCCGAGTCAAAACCCAGAGTCTCAATCCAACCCGCGACCATGTCGTTTATTGCAATGACGGCACCCAAAGCGCCGCCGCTGCGTTTTTGCTCGCTCAACACGGTATACCCTGCTTCGTATTGGAGGATGGATTAACAGGTCAACAAAAGCCTTTTATTGCCGCGCCATCATCAGAATCACAGTCAGTTAGCGCAAAACCAGTTTCTGTACCAACACGTGTCCCTGCACCGGTTACAGCCCCTGCTCCAACTGCAACACCCCGACCAACTACTTCTCCTGTTGCACATCTTGCCACGGGTGAATTTCAGCTCCACCGCCGCCAGGCTCAAACCCAGGCTGAACGCGCCAATGCCGCCGAAACCGCCCAAAAAAGTGCGGAATCACGCTCTCAGCAACTCCGCAGTGAATCCAGCGCACTCACATCACAGGCTCATCGGCTGGCGGCTAAAACTGCCACAGCCGAGGCGGAGCGCAAACGTGCCGAAGAAGAAATTCAGCGTTTGCAGAACGAAGCGGCCCAACAACGAGAAGATATGTTGGCAACGGCCAAACTTGCTATCGCCAAAGAAAAAGAGCGGGCGCTGCAAGAGGCCAATCGCCTCAAGAGCGAATCGGAAGAAGCACGTAAACGTGCAGAAGAAGAGTTACAACAGATACGCCGCGAAGCCAGTGAAATTGTCGCCAAACAAGCTCGTATTGACTTGGAGTTCAAAAAGGCTGAAGAAGAAAAACGCAAAGCTACTCAAGCTGCGGAAGAAGCCCGTCGCGTCGCCAAATTTGAGGCTGAACGAGTCAAACAGGAAGCGGAGATCATCCGTCAGCGGGCCCTCGAAGAAGCTCAACGTGTCCGCGAAACACTGGAATCCCAACGTACCAAACTACAAACCGAAGAACTGGCCAAACGCAAAGCTACGCTGGAAGACGCACGTCGGCGGGCAGAGACCGCCATCCAAGAAGCCAGCACCGCCGCTGATGAAGCACGTCGCCAGGCCCAGCTTGAAGCCCAGGCCATTCGCCGCGCTGCTATGGAAGAAGCCCAGCGCCTGCGTGCTGAAGCTGAAAGTGAGCGCAACACGTCAGCACGTAAACATGCGGAAGAACAACAGCGTTACCAGCAACTCTTGGACGAAACGCGTCAACGTGTATACAAAGAAGCGCAAGAGCAAGCAGAATTAGATGCCAATGCAATACGTCGTCAGGCGCTTGATGATGTTGGGCTTTTCCGTGCAGAAATGGAAGCCACCCGTCAATTATTCGAAAACCAATCCTACCAAGCCAAGGCCCAGATAGACGAAGAGGTGGTCCGCCAGAACGAAGAAGAAGCACAGACCCGCGCCATGGAAGAGGAAGCCGCTCATGCTGCCGCCGAAGCGATTCGTCGTGCCCAAGAGATCGCTCGCCGCCGCCGTGAAGACGAACTACGCACCATTGAAGAAGCCCGCCGAATTGCGGAACGCGATCGCGCTGCACACCAAGCCGACATGACCCGACGCCTGCGTGAAGAAGAAGCGCAGCGCGCTGCCATCGACGAGGATCGCCGTACCAAGGAAATTGCACGTCGTGCAATAGAACGTAAAGCCTTGATTGAAGAACAAGTCGTCCGACATCGTGCCGAAGCATTAAAACAACGTTTACAGGCCCAAGATAGCGCCCGTCAGCAGCCCGATGAATTCTTGGTTGAGACAACAGGCCAGGGGATGAAGTTATCCAGGGCTAAGTTACATGTCGTTAAGGATAAAACTGTATTGGAAGGTGAAGAAGATATCTTCATTTTTAAGGCCCCGTCAGAGCGCCCCCCTAGCCGTGAGGAGGCAGAAGCCCTGATCAAACACGCAGAGCTGCAAATGCGTGAGCAATTACGCAAAGAGCTGCCATCGTTTGACATCGAATATGCCGACGACACCCATAAACCGGTGGCCCACGGTACCGACAATAGATCCGGCTTTAGTGATTCAATTGTGGCTGACTTGGAAAATTTAACTGCCTACAATAAACCACGCAACAATTCGTCCGATGAATTTGAATTCGCCCTGCCGAACCTCGAAAAGCAAGGCGATGCGACACAAACCCACCATGGTCGGCGCCATCTTTATGCGTTGGCTGCAAGTGTTGTGGTGATGCTGGCAATAAGTGTTATCGCCATTACCAGACCAACTTATGTCGATGTTAATGTCATGGCGGGTGTAAGCTCTGACAAACAACAACAGCCTGAGCAGCGCGGTTTGGCCTCAATGCGCACAACTCCAACCGTCACTACTGCATCCAGACAAGTCGAGAAAGATTCAAAATCAGATAAAGCCACAGAAGAAAATCGCGTCAAGAGTGAGGCAGAAGAAGAGTTCCAACGCATGCTGGCAAGGTGGCGTAGCGAACAGCAAACACAGGCAAAACACAACTCTCAGTAGCGAATTTGATCTGCGGATTTAGGGCGGCAAGATTGCAGTTGGGTTGTTTGTATCACTATGCTGTACATACTGAAAGACAACCGCCTTCAATGGGCATTCTTTCTCATCCACGATCACCACCGTCCAGCGGCCAACCATTGTAGGATCCAGGTCCTTCCGTGATGTAATTCGCCAGCGCGGCCCCTTTACCTCGTAACTACGCTGATAGACGACTTTACCTTCATATTCCCACCGATGCGTTATGGTATGGCCCTGTAGTTGATTCAGTTCACTGAAAAAAAACAGTTCCGTGGCCGCGTTACCCAAAATCAACACACGATCTGATGGTTCACGGTCATCCAGCTTGGTGGTAAACATTGCGCGCAATACCTTGTCTTGCTGTTGTTCACAGGGACCCTGCTCCACCGCATGAGTAATCAGCGCTGATAGTGTCAACAACAGGGTGAAACACATTTTAATAGCTGCCATTTGCATTATGGAGTTATCACGTACTCTCAAGCTTTTCTTAAACCACTATTCCGTACAAACCGTGAAATAGACCTGATTGTGCTGCATCTATAAAGATCACCTACTCCGATTGCTGGCTCCACCTAAGATAGCCAAAAAAATTGGGACGCCAACCAGCCGAGCGCCACAAGCAACAACCCGGTGCCATACAATAATCGCCGCTTATCACCGCGCCGCAAATAGGCGTCCAAGCGGATTTGGCCCGCTCGTTGACTATCTGTTTGTATTCCACGCCATATCGATAATAAGGCTTCCGGAATATTTTTGTCAGGTTTTTGTTGGCCTAACGCCCTTAATTCTTCCAACAAATAGACCATCTCCGGCTTACCCTTGGGGAACTGGCTGCCTGAAGTAAACAAAACACGCCCCTCAATAACAACCTTCGGTATTGCGCCGCGGAGTTCACCCAAAGTCGTATGTAGTTGATATAAAGGGTTGCTAAATTTAAAACTATGATGGCCAATGACCTGTGTCCACAGTTCAATTTGCTCCGCTGCAAAAATCGTCCCGTAATACGGTTTAACATGCAACAGCAACAGGCCTTGTGATGTTAATACCAAATATTCCACATAGATATGATCATCAAGCCCCCCCGGCAAATAGACGTCTCGCAGGCAATCAACGCCCAAACTACGAATCACTTTTTGCAAATTAAAATAGGCACGGATTCGCGCAAGCGGCCGCCAAGCCAGTAACAGTGCCACTATGAGCAATATACCGGGAATGACTCCCGACACTACGGGATGGTTAAACTGTAGCGAACCAAATAAACCGCCGATCTCTTCCATCATCAATCAACCCAACACCAATGTAAAAAAGTTACAATACCAAACTTCCTGAATATTTGCTGCTATTTTATAAATAGACTTTAGTAGAACTATATCTCTTAATCGCTAGGAGTTTAACATGGCAGACCTTATCGCAGACAAGCTGGCGAAAGCCGAACACATCATTCATGCCTATGGCCAACTCCTTGCTCAGCTGGACAATGCCAACAATGCACACTCTGAATTATTGTTACCCCACGACAAAATAATTATTAAACAAGCTATTCAAACACTCTTATGGGAACTGGAAGACACTGAACCCAAAATCCGTGACAGTTTGTCACAGGCCTATGTCTTTCTCGAACAATTTATTCCCGCAGTAAAAGTGGACATCCTGGCAAAAGGTCAAGCCGCGCTATGCTCCGGCAACCCTCACCATGCTGACTGGGTATACGCAGACGAGGCTGGCCGCATTCTGTCACAGATAAAGATTGCCATGGAAGATGCGTTAGAAGACCTGCGAATTTTTTTGCGCTAAATAATTTAATTTTTATGATTCTTTACCTGCTTTAAAATGGCTTCCACCTGGCCAAAATCAAAGGCAAAAATACGTACCAAGTCGCGCTTCCCTTTCACTTTTATCTTCTGGCACTGATCTTTCCATAGCACCTTCGGTAAGTGCCTGTATGCCGTTTCGCTTAGAATAATATCCTTACCTAAGAGTTTGCTTGCGCTTTCTAAACGAAAGGCAATATTAACGGCATCACCCAGCACGGTTTGCTCTGCACCTATTCCTACCGCTGCCGCACCCGTATTAATGCCAACGCCAATGCGCAGCTGTTCGGGCACTTCTTCAAACTCTTTATTCAGGTTCTCCGTCACGGCATTGATTGCCGCCGCTGCAATTAAGGCATTGATGACCGTACTATGTTCATCTTCATCCGCCTCCCAGCGGGCAAAGACACAATCACCGATAAATTTGTCTACAATCCCGCCGTTGGCAATGATCACATCGCTTACCTCATTGAACCAGGAATTCATCATACGGGTGAGCGTACGAATCTGAACTCGCTCCGAGATTGAGGTAAATCCACGAATATCAGCGACCAAAATCGTAATCCGCTTGATCTGAGGATTGTTGTTTACGATAGTTTCCTGTAACGAAAAAGTGTCAGCAGGAAGCAGATCCTGTTTCTCCTGCTCAAACAAAAATTCAAAATCTGCAATTGTAATGCGATCACCGTGTTTAAGCAGTTTCGGGGTGGTTACACGTTGTTGATTGATATAACTTCCATTCGAGCTGCCACCATCAATCAGGTAATAATCGCTGTTACCAATACGGCGAATCATGGCGTGATTACGCGAGACCATCAAGTCGACTAAAACGATATCACAGCTCTTATCGCGACCAAGGGTTAATACCGACTTGCACGGCACCCGTTTGGGTGAGTCTTCAATTGTATAACTGAGGGTTGCTGCCACAATCTTGCCTCATCTGCGCTGCCTGCCACTGGACACTTGCTGGAGGAGTGAGCTTTCTTTGCTTGAAAAAATACTCAAAACCGCTACCTGTGCGCGAGATACTACACGCAAGCCCTTTAAAATAATAACGAAATTAAGCGTAATTTACATCCTCGAGGAACGCCCCCGCTTCTTTATCGGCCGACATGGGCCGACACAATAGCACCTGATTTGCGGCCTTCATTCCCGACATGATTATTTCATAGTCTTTTGTATCAATAGTGGCTGGCAGGCGCTCTGAGGCAAGCGGCTCGCCATAGTGTTCTTGCACATAGGCATCAATCGCTACCTCGATGTCGGGGTCGCGAACAAAATCGGACACCGTCTGCGCGATACGATATAACCATGCTTGAGCGAACACATTACCGCGTCTGGAACGCTCTAATGTGTCTGCCAAAGCCAATTCATGTAGATACTGCCGACGCGCATAGCGCAGTTGCCGAAATAACACCGTAAAGGTGTAGGCACTGACTTCAGCGCTAGCCCCAACGCCCATAAAACGAAACCGCGGTCCTTGCTCGCATCGGCTTACATAGGCACGGCACTCAAAGGCCTTGGCAACCAATTCAGATAGGGCGATGGCCCAATAAGGTGGATTGTAATAACCGGCACTACTGGCCGTAGATTCTGTTACCGAAGGGTCTTTCACCTCGGACTCGGCAATATCGTATTTGCGCATTAAGGCCTGAGCGTGCTTGAGTGCCAATGCGGATTCATTCACATTGCCCGACTGCGATAGTCGCAGGCATTTCTGGATTTTGTCGATAATCTTGCTTTTTTCCATAGCGCTTGATGTCTAGTCAGTCTCCATTTGCCCCAACCATAACAAATATCAGAGAATTTTACACGTGAATCTAGTTTAAACTTATCAAATAATACATTGAATACACAGCATTTTTTCCCATTTTATTCTTGTATATTTCGTTACCTGGGCTTATATCCCTAAAGGCATCCTATTTATGATGAAGGTTTTTGCATACTCTTAAATCTTGTAAGCCCCGGCACAAGGACGCATAAGACATGACTAAAACTGTTCCTATACCGCGCGTGGATTATGCCCATATCCGTTCGCTGGCGTCGAGTGTCACCCTCTCGCCAGTCACCCACACCGATAATAGCTGCGATCAGTTGTACGCACACGCCAAGGCCTTGTTAAAACAGCAGGATGCCGTTCTAGTTGCCCACTACTACACCGATAGTGCACTACAGCGACTCGCCGAGGATACTGGGGGTTACGTTGCAGACTCACTGGAAATGGCACGCTTTGGGCACCGCCACCCCGCCAGTACCCTGGTCGTCGCCGGAGTTCGTTTCATGGGCGAAACCGCCAAGATTCTCAGTCCGGAAAAGCGGGTGCTCATGCCCACCCTCCGTGCCGAGTGCTCCTTGGATTTAAGCTGCCCGGCAGAGGCCTTTACTGCCTTCTGTGACGCCTATCCGGATCGAACAGTGGTTGTCTATGCCAACACCAGCGCGGCTGTGAAAGCCCGTGCTGATTGGGTGGTGACCTCCAGCATCGCTAAAGAGGTGGTACAACATCTACATGACCAAGGTAAAAAATTAATCTGGGCACCGGATAAATACCTGGGTGAATACGTGCAGCGTAGCACCGGGGCCGACATGTTATTATGGCAAGGCACCTGTGTTGTGCATGAACAATTCAAGGCAGTTGAGTTGGCCAAGATGAAGCAACGTTATCCGGGTGCGGCGGTGCTGGTACACCCAGAGTCTCCCGCCGATGTCATTGCACTGGCCGATGTAGTGGGTTCAACAACCGCCCTGATCAAGGCAACCCGTGAGATGCCGAATACAACATTCATCGTCGCCACCGACAACGGCATATTTTACAAAATGAAACAGGTCTCGCCCCACAAACAATTACTGGAAGCACCCACTGCCGGCATCGGTGCAACCTGCCAAAGTTGCGCCCATTGCCCGTGGATGGCGATGAATGGTCTGCATAACCTCATCAGCACACTTGAATCGGGTGAGAATACTATCCATGTCGAGGAGACCGTTCGCCGCCGGGCATTGGTATCCGTACAACGGATGCTCGACTTTGTCGCGGACCGCCAATCGACTAAGGCTATTACTGCTAACGCGTAGCCTCCAGCCGGACCCCTATCACATTCTCTCTAACGTCTTTTCAGACTTGTAGTATTTTGGCCGCCTTACCTCTGTGAAACTGTTAATTCACAGCAGGGTTACAGGGTGTTCACCATCGCCACACGCCGCCTGATATTTGCCATGTTGATGCCAGCCTTGTGTCTGGTCATCGCTTATCTGTTCCATGCTGAAGTACAGCGTTTTGTCTCCATCAATGCGATCTTGCCTTATTTACCCTACCTGCTCATCCTCACCGGTTTGATGCTGGCCTGGGGATTTAATAATGGCCGAGAATTGAATTTGTTGCTGGTGATAGGTATTGCCTACTGGGGGTTGCGCGAATTTATTTGGGAGCCTAACCTGCCTATCGCCAAGCAAAGTTTGCTCTATGCGAGTTTGTGTGTGTTGGTCCCGGTGAATTTTCTCATTCACAACCTGCTGTTGGATCGCGGAGTATTACGTTGGCAAGTTGTTAAACGTTTTAGTATCACCGTTGCGCAACTCATCCTGCTGGTGGTTTTTCTGGTGTATTCAACGGGGACAATACAAGAGATTTTACGTTACGCCTTGTGGAAAAACCCCTGGTCACAGCTCATCATGCTTACTCAACCGGGCCTCGTTGCCGCATTGTTAGCACTGCTGGTGATGATTGTTCACTTGGCTATCCAGCCCAATATTCTACGTGGCGGCAATATCATGGGCCTGCTCGCCAGTATGATGGCAATCAACAGCATTGCCCAACCCGCCACCAGTAGCCTGTATTTTACCATTGCGGTCGGGGCGATTTTGATTGCGATCATTCTTAATTCCTACAACCTGGCGTACATGGATGAGCTTACTAATCTGCCCTCGCGGCGTGCGCTCAAACAACACCTGTTAGCCTTAGGTAAACGTTATAGCATCGCGATGATCGACATCGATTTCTTCAAAAAACTCAATGATAAGTATGGCCATGATGTGGGGGATCAGGCCCTGCGCATGGTGGCGGCACAACTAAATAATGTTGCAGGCGGCGGCAAGGCATTTCGTTATGGCGGTGAAGAATTCACGATTATCTTTGCCAATAAGGATGCCCGCGAGGCGCTGCTGTTTGTCGATAATTTACGTGAAATCATTGAAAATACCTCGTTCTCTATCCGCCAACCTAAACGCCCAAAAAACAAACCCGAACAGCCACAACAGCACAGCAAGGTGGAAAAAATCGCGGTCACCGTCAGTGCCGGGGTTGCCCAGCGCAACGAACAGCATCACAACCCCATGGACGTAATCAAATCCGCCGACAAAGCACTTTATACCGCCAAACGCGCAGGACGCAATCGCGTCCATACTTTGTAAACCTGAAATACTGCCGCTAAACCTTCCGAATTCATTAGGATTTACTTATAATGCGCCACTTGATCGGTCAACTGGGTATTTTTTCTATGGGGTTTTTCAGAGTTAACAAGCTATGCACCCACAGCTAAAACGACTGTTACCCTTTACCCGCTGGTTTCCCATGAGCAAGCAGACCATCAGGGCTGATTTCATCGCCGGGATCACGGTTGCCTTAGTATTAATACCGCAATCCATGGCCTACGCACAGTTGGCGGGCATGCCCGCCCATTATGGCTTGTACGCCGCATTTTTACCCGTCGCCATTGCCGCCTTGTGGGGGTCATCCAATCAACTGGGTACCGGTCCTGTCGCCGTTGTCTCCTTGCTCACCGCCTCGACACTGACGGTCATGGCGGTGCCCGAATCGGAAAAATACGTAGCATTGGCGATCATGCTGGCCTTGCTGGTTGGCATAGTGCAATTAACCTTGGGTATTTTCAAACTCGGGGTCATTGTTAATTTTCTTTCGCATCCGGTGATCATCGGCTTTACCAATGCGGCGGCGATCATCATTGCCCTATCGCAAGTGAGTAAACTCATTGGGGTGAAGATGAGTTCGAGTGAACACTTTATTTTGGATATTTGGGCGGTCGTCAAACAAATTGGTGACACCCACCTGCCGACATTACTGATGGGATTGCTTGCACTTGGGATCATGTGGACGATCAAACGTTACCAACCCAAATTACCGGGCGTATTAATTGCCGTAGTCATCACCACGGCGCTGAGCATTGCGATTGGCTTTGAAAATAAAACCGAATTAACGGCTGATCAATTTGCTGATTTGCCCGTCACGACCACGCTTGGCGAATACGACGTAACTGTATCGTCGTTGGCGACATTAAATCAGCAAATTCAAAACAAAAAAGAGGATATCAGGCTCTATCAGGAGCAGACCAATTTTGAACAGAGCAAATTACTTGCCATGAAACATGAAGCGGATTGGTTACAGTTCAGAACCCGGACGTTGGAAGACGCCAATAAAAATCGTCTCAAGGAATTACTCAAATATACCTTTGTCCGTGAAAGTAGCAGCCAGGGAACTCCAGGTAAATTATATCTGGTCAACACGCAACCCAATGAAATCAAGACGGATAAACTTCACTGGAAAATCACCAAGGTCGCACAAGGAACTATTAAGATATCCGGTGGCGGCGAAGTCGTGGGGGAGATACGCCGCGGGTTACCCGCTTTTAAACTGCCCACAGTTAATCTCGTCCAATTTGCCTCGCTGTTCGCCGCCGCCTTGATTATCTCCCTGGTCGGTTTCATGGAGGCCATCTCGATTGCCAAAGCAATGGCTGCCAAAACCAAACAACGCGTGGATCCCAATCAGGAATTGCTGGGGCAGGGCATTGCGAATATTGTCGGCAGCATCTCGCAATCCTTTCCGGTCTCCGGCTCGTTCTCCCGATCAGCAGTAAATCTCGGTGCGGGTGCCATCACCGGTATGAGTTCTGTTTACACAGCGATTTTTGTGTTACTGACCTTGTTGTTCCTGACTCCCTTACTCTATCACCTGCCACAAGCCGTATTGGCGGCGATCATCATTATGGCGGTCGCTGGTTTGGTTAACTTCAAAGGTATTAAACATGCGTGGCATGCGCACAAACACGACGGCAGCGCGGCGATCGTTACCTTCGTTGCGACACTCGCCTTTGCGCCGCATCTGGATAGCGGCATTCTGCTTGGCGCGGGCCTGGCGATTGTATTGTTTTTGTTGCGCACTATGAAACCACGCGTGGTCATTCTCGGTCGCCACCGTGACGGTGCCCTGCGTGATTTAAAGGTTCATCCTGAGTTGCCCACGAGTAAATATGTCATTGCCATGCGCCTGGATGGCTCGCTGTATTTTGCCAACGTCTCCTATTTTGAAGACACCGTGCTGGAGGCAATCGCCATTCACCCAGACGCGAAGTTTCTGCTGGTGATCGGCGGCGGCATTAATCAATTGGATGCCTCCGGCGAAGAAGTGATTCATCACCTGGTCGAGCGGCTGCGAACTAATGATGTGACTCTGGTGTTTTCCGGTTTAAAAAAACAAGTGCTGGATGTGATGCGCCAGACAGGGCTGCTGACACTCATAGGTGAAGAAAACATCTTCCCCACCGATGACCAGGCATTAACCGCTATCTCGCAACGCTTGGGTGATGCCGCCAGTGTCGAGATGTTACTTCCTACCAATACCTGAGCTGCTGACCTGCGCACCATGTGCACAGGTCAATATCTCAGAGTAAACTCTTACTGACAATTTCGTACACATCTTTGGATAAGTCCGCCATCTGCGCGATGCGCTCCAACTGCTGGCGCATAAGACCTTGTCTGACCGCGTCATAACGACGCCAGCGACTCATGAACTTTGCCAAACGCGCCGCGACCTGCGGATTAAGTTTATCCAACACCAGGATCTGCTCGGCCAAAAATACATAACCGGCGCCATCCGCACGGTGAAACTGCACCGCATTACCCATGCAAAAACTGGAGATCAAGGCCCGCACCTTGTTGGGATTTTTGATGCTAAACGCCGGATGCGCCATTAATTGCTGCACATGCGCGAAGGTATCCGGCAAACGAGACCGCGCTTGCAGCGCAAACCATTTATCCACCACTTGTGCGTCGTGTTGATAACGTTGATAGAAATCAGCCAACGCCCTTTCCCGCTCGGTAATCGGATAGTGACTTAACATCGCTAATGCCGCCTGGCGATCCGTCATGTTGTTCGCCTGCTGGTATTGCGCATAACCGCGTTGCTGCATGGACACATCTTCGGTTTCCAGCAAATAACCCAGACACACATTCTTCAAGGCACGTTGCGCCATGGCCTTATTATCAAAATGATACTCACCTGTTGTGGTGTTAACCTGATACAAACGATCGAAATCCGTAAACAATTGCTTTGCCAGATAACGCCGCGTAAAAAGCCGTGCTGCATAGATCGCCTCAACGTCGACGACATCGCATTGATCCGCCAGATAACCTTCCGAAGGTAAGGTGAGTATCTGCGCGAGCAAGGACTTATCAATGTCTTTATCTTGCAACGCTTTTGACAGTGCGTCGGTCAAGGCTACGGGCGCAGGCATAGGTTCCTCGCGCTGCTGTGCGCGAATCTGTCGCAGCAATTCCTGGAGCGCCAGGGATTGACCGGCATCCCAGCGATTGAAGGCATCACTGTCGTGCGCCAGTAAAAATGCCAATTCGTCTTCACTGCGATGGATATTCACCTTCACCGGCGCGGAAAATCCTCGCAACACTGAAACAACCGGGGTGCACGGTACATCCATAAATACAAAATCATGACTGGCGTTTTTGATCTCCAATACCCGATTCGTGCCCATCGCGGTCGATTCCGTTGCTAACCGCAAGGGGATCTCGCGTCCATGTTGATCCAACAAACCGATCGCCAATGGCAGATGAAACGGTAATTTTGTTTCCTGGTTGGGCGTGGCTGGGCAGGATTGTTCCACATGCAAAGTATATTGCTGACGTGCCGCATCATAGTCGCCGCGCACCTGTA
>JANNJI010000675.1:0-1028 GCA_031405795.1 Gammaproteobacteria bacterium | reverse complement strand
CAAGTGTTCAACTGGGCCTGCTAGCAGCCATAACGCGCTATAAACCATCAGGATCGCAATCATCCCCCCCGCGAGGCCATACCAAAAACCGGTATAGAGGACTGGTCGGCGAATAAAAGCATCGGTACCGCCTATCAATTTGATCACGACGATCTCTTCGCGTCGGTTTTGAATCGCGAGGCGGATGGTATTACCAACGATCAGAATCACTGCCAACGCCAGCATGCTGCCGAGCACATCGATTCCGCGCGCGATGATCTGCATGATGGCAAACAAGCGCTTCACCCACTGTTGATCCAGTTGCACAACATCCACTGGCGGATAAGCACGGAGTGTGCGTACCAGTTGTTCTACGGCGTCCGGTTGACTATGTTGCAAGGCTGGCGTGATGACCATGGTATACGGCAGGGGGTTATAACCCAGTGCAGCAACGGCATCGCCATAACCAGAATGCTGCTTGAATTCTGCAATAGCCTGCTCACGTGAAATGAGTTGTACTTGCGCGATTTGCGGCAAACGTTGCAACTCGCCGTGTAATTTCTCCGCTTGTTCCTGGCTGGTGGTGGTTTTGAGAAACACCGATAACTTGGCCCCACCATCCCAACCTGCGCTAAGCTGTTGGGCATTTTTCAACAGCACATGCAGGCCCACAGGTAAGGCAAGGGCAATGCCGATCACTGCCGCCGTCATCAACATCGACAGTGGCGCGCGCCATAATTGCCCCAGGCTGTAAAAGAAAACCTGGACGTGGCGTAATAACCAGGTTTTGAATACGGTGCGCAACCCAGGTTTGTCTCGCGCCGTTGTTTCCTTGAACAAGGGATTGTTGTGCAGGCTCATGAGGTATGTTTGCTGTCGGCGATCAGGCAGCCATTTTTGAGTGCCAGGACACGGCGGTTTAAACGTTTGATCAAATCCCAATCATGACTGGCGATCAACACGCTGACACCCACCTGGCGAAATTGTTCGAAGATCTGCATGATTTCCCAGGACAGCTCCGGATCAAGATTGCCGGTGGGTTCATCGGC
>JANNJI010000674.1:0-2811 GCA_031405795.1 Gammaproteobacteria bacterium | reverse complement strand
GAACACGCGCTACTTCGCCAGTTGATGGACAGTTTTGAACTCGGTGACGTGGTCTTGGCCGACCGCTATTATTGCAGTTATTTTTTGATTGCCCTGTTCATGGCCAAAGGGGCAGACATCGTTTTTCAACAACACGCCACGCGCAAAACGGATTTCAGAACCGGCCAGAAGTTAAGTACCCGCGATCACATCGTGACGTGGCAGAAACCCAAGTCCATACCGACATGGATGACGCCATCACAGTACGACACGTTTCCAGATGAACTCACGTTGCGTGAACTCAAGCGCAACGGCCGGGTTCTGGTCACCACCTTGTTGTCGGATAAAACCGCCTCGAAAGCGGCGTTGACGGAATTATATAAACAACGTTGGCAGGTGGAGCTGGATTTGCGCAACATCAAAACCGTGCTGGGCATGGACACATTGCATTGCAAAACGCCGGATATGAATGAGAAAGAAATGTGGGTGTATTTTCTGGCCTACAACCTGATTCGGTTACTGATTGCCGCATCCGCTGCGAAGGCAGCGATATTGCCACGACAAATCAGCTTCAAGCATGCGTTGCAGCTCTGGCTGGTGTGGCATCATCAGCCCCGTGCGTTCAACGACAATACCCAAGATGTTTTGTTAATCTTGATTGCGCAGCAGCGCGTTGGGAATCGATCCGGTAGAATTGAACCCCGGAATTTGAAACGAAGGCCAAACGCCTATCCGTTATTGATGAAACCGCGTGAAGAAGCGCGGTTGTTAGTAATAAAATACGGGCATCCGAAGAAGCTTAAGTAAGTGCCATTCAGGCCTGACCTCGATGTACTCGGTCACCTTTAATTAAGGGACGACCCAAGGTACCCATGCCACCCACCACCGTGGCGATCAACCCGATCGTGCCGAGCAAGGATGGGACCGTGGTCGTTAACCGAGTCAACTTCCCCACGCTGGCCACGTGAATCGATGATATCATTTTAAATGACTGTCCATATGAGGTTGACGCGTTCCAGAACGGAAACTTGTTCGTATGTACGCAGGTCAAAAGTACCAAAATTTCAATCGGTCACGAAATACGCCCTTGAGTCCTTGATTGCAAGAAAGCGTGGTAGATCGTTCATCGGAAACCAGTGTTCTTCACCCTTTTCCTTAACCAGGCCATAGAACAATGAATCATATTTCCTTGTATTAATCTCGATCAGCCTGCCATCTAGGTGTACTTTTACTTCCATATCTTCATCTTCCGGAGAGACAGGTTTAAAACCGGGGTATTTTTTATGATAAAATGCCAGGATTTCTTTACTTGAGATTTCCTCTTCCCGGCCTAAGCTTAACGCTCTTTCAGCGTTATATACAGATAGAATCTGGTCGAACCCTTGTTTATCGTTTTCCTTCATTGCACGCAAAAGATTTTCAATTTCTTTTCGTATTAACCTGGCATGTTTTTTTTCGTCGTAAACTTCGGCGTCCTGCCAAAACCGCCTGGGGAACGTCGGGACATGCAGGGCCATTTTCCAGTGTTTTTCAGAAGAAGAAACTCTTCGCTCAAGCAGGCGCGGTGGGAAGTAATCTATTGTCCCCTCGAATCTATACGGTTCGATCGATACATCCAGATAATCCTTACTCGATGGCTTGTAATCTTTTCCCGAATAGGGCGTAAACGAGAGAGTATTTTCCCCTTCTTGCAGATACTTCGCCCAATTCATGATAGAAATCCGAGTGCTCTTTCCTTCAAAAAATGCCGGCAGATCTGTTTTGCGAATGGATCTAAAAATCCAGATCGGAATATTATTTATTCTAAACTCGCCGGGAAAAAAATTATTATCGAGAGAAAACTTGAATTGGGGTACCTGTACTGTTTTGTATTTCAATCTACTATCTTTGCCATCAATTTTCAGGGTTACTTTGTACTGCTTTCCAGTAACGTCTTCCTTTTTCCCCGTCCAGTATTGCAGCGCGAACTTCCTAACATCTTCGCTACCTTGCAGGCTTTTGACCACGATTTCGGTATCTTTTGATTCAAACATAACGGCGTCATTATTCTTGGAAAATGGCAGGGTACTATTTCGGTCCTTGCTCGCGTAAATGCCTACTGCCACGAGCATTTGCCTATCCAACTCAAAGCTATAACTTTTAGCCGACTCAAGATCAAACTCAATGTCGAAAGTGTTGTCCTTATTTTTATTGATAAGGGAATTGATAAATATTCCAGATTGACTGATGCAGCCACTCACTTCGATATTCATGATTTCGACTTGTTTTTGTATTTTCTCTAGGCCAGTCCCATTGAAACGACAATCAACACGTTCCGTTTTTGGTAAAGAGCCCCATAACTCCAGTCTTGGTTCTATAAGCTGGTAAACCTGCTTCAATTCAATCTTTTCCATAGCACTCGCCTCCGCGCACAGAAAATTTATACAGATTATGAAATGCGTAAATAGAAAGGACTTTTCTCTCATTAACAAGCTCCATACTTCTCATTTTCACAAAGCATTTTTTAGCACTAGAAGTATGTAGCAGTCAAGCCAAACCGGATATATTGTTAAGATCATTTTCACGTATTGTCAAAAGTCATGAAAAAGTTCAGGGTCAGATCCGAATGGCACTTACTTAAGGTCATTGTCTGGATTTTTCGTCACCCACGAACACCTACATCCCTGTAGGCGTTCGTGGGAATGACGGAATGCGGAGTGTGGGGGACACGAGCAGTGAATTCGCGGAGTAGCACCCTTAAGTAAGTGCCATTCAGGCCTGACCCGAATGGCACTTACTTAAGCTTCTTCGGATGCCCGTATTTTATTACTAACAACCGCGCTTCTTCACGCG
>JANNJI010000673.1:0-5620 GCA_031405795.1 Gammaproteobacteria bacterium | reverse complement strand
CAGAAGACCCAACGGAACATCTGGCTGTGCAGTTTTCAAAAGAGCTGGCCAAATTGCTCGACGACGGACGTAATCAGCAGAAATATGACCAATTAGTGTTGGTTGCCGAATCACGATTTCTTGGCCATTTACGTGCGGCGTTGTCGACACAGACGACCAAGTTGGTGACGGCAAGTCTTGATAAGGACCTCGGTGCCATTGACGCACGCGACTTACCGCAACACATCCAGGGTGTGGTGCGGCTCTAGTTAGGCAAGAATATTGCACAGGTTGTAAGGTTAGCGGGGTTTCGCAGGTATATAGTCGTAACTTAATGAATATAAAGGCGCGGTATTATGTCGAAGAAATTTGTCTGGTTAGCTTTCCTGCTCTGTACTGGATTGGCGGTGGGCCAACCCCTGTCTGATTTTACCTTGTTGGATGTAAATGGCAAAAAACACAATTTATCGGATTATCGTGGCAAGTGGGTAATTGTGAATTATTGGGCGACGTGGTGCCCCCCGTGTTTAGAGGAAATTCCTGAGTTAGTCGATTTTCACGAAAAGCATAAAAATGTGGACGCGGTGGTCCTGGGCATCAATCACGAAGAGGTGGATGGAAAATTTCTGCGTACGTTTGTGGATGAATACTTAATATCGTATCCAGTCCTGCGCGGCGATGTGGATGGCCCCATGCCATTTGGCCCCATTCAAGGATTGCCGACCACCGTCGTTGTTTCTCCCGATGGTAAGGTGGCAAGTATAAAAGTGGGCGGTGTGACCATGAAAAAATTAGAAGATTTTCTTGACCAGGAAAAGAAGAGGAGCCCCGCGAAGAAAAAAACATGAACAAGGTAAGATGTCTGGCATTGGATCGCCTTGGTGACTGTGTAAGTGCACAGTTTGGAACACGGTAACTCTGGAGTCCCGCTGTGGGAGCGTACCTTCCGCAGCGTTGGCGACTATCACATAGTTTGGCTCATGCATCAAATTCAGGATAGTGGAGGAAAACATATGAACAAGCCAAAACTGCTTGCCATGCTGATGAGTGGACTTTGTTACCTGGGTGTTGCACAGGCCGAGGACCCGCGTGATCCCAGTGCGCATTTTTTTAATGAGACTTGGGGTGATTACAAAGAAGAATTAAAAAATGCCAAGGAACAAGGCAAAGACGGGATTATGATTTTTTTCGAGATGAAAGACTGCCCGTTCTGTCACTACATGAAAACAAATGTATTCAATCGACCTGAAGTTCAGGAATACTTTCGCAAACACTTTTTATTGTTTACGCTGGATATTGAAGGCGACGTGGAAATGAAAAATATGCAAGGCAAGGCAATGACCCAGAAAGAGTTTGCCTTTCGTGAACATCGAGTGCGTGCAACGCCGGTGATCGCCTTTTTTGATTTGAATGGCAAAAAGATGCATCATCATGTCGGCAAGACCACCGGGGTTGAGGAATTTATGTGGATGGGGGATTATATTGTCTCCGGGGCCTACAAGACCATGCCCTTTATCCGTTACAAACAGACAAGACAAACTAAGCCGCAAAGTAAATCCTGAATCCCCTGAATCCATAGAAGAGCAGTATTAAGGTGTACAAAGGTTACTGGTGATGACTCAGCAACTGGGCAGGCTTGGTGTAGCAGGATTGTATCTTGTTGTCCAATTTGCCAATGCGGCTGATCTGAGCCCGGTACTGCCATCACCACTTACCCTGGAACATGCTTTATCCCTGGCAGATGAGCCGCATCCAACGTTAATGTTATATACAGCGGATATTGCCGCAGCCCAGGCGGACTATCAGCGTGTTGATGCAAACTATGATTGGGATGCATATTTAGAGGCTCGCGCCAGATACATTGAACCCGCAAAAACTTCACCCGATCAGACGCACGATGACCATCGTATCGGTATTGTGATCTCCAAGGAGATCTATGATTTTGGTCGACATAATGCGCAACGGCAGGTGGCAGAACACGAAGTTGATGCACGACGATTTAACTACCTGGATGCGCGTACCCGGCGGCGCCAGGACATCATGCGGCGATTCTTCGACGTACTACTGGCGGATTTATTAACCGGTCGCAACGAAGAGGAGTTAGCCACGACTTATGTGCGTTTTGATCGATTGCGCCAGCGTAAAGAGCTGGGGCAGATTTCAGATCTCGTGGTATTAGAGGCGGAGGCAAAGGTGCAACGTGCGCGATTATTGCGGAATCAGAGCCAGGCACAACAACGTGAAACCCGTGCGCGTCTGGCGGAAGCATTGAACAGACCCGCTGACCTGCCTGCGTTATTGACGGCGCCGAAACTGGATATGCTCCAGCGTCCCATTCCGGAAGTGGAAACATTACAACAATTGGCTATCACCAGTAATTACCAGCTACAGGCGCTGCGTATGCGTGTTATTGCGGCAGAGCAACGGGTTACGGCGGCGCGTGCGCAGGATAACGCGGTGTTGAAGGGTAATGCGGAGGCGTTTAGCTATTCACGTGAAATAGGCTCGAATGATGAAGTGCGGGCGGGCGTGACGTTGACGGTACCAATATACATGGGGCGGCGCGATGATGCATTAATTGCGCAGGCACAGGCGCAGTTGCAACGGGCACGCGCCGAATTACACATTGCCGAGCTTGACGTGCGTCAAACGGTATTAAATGTGTGGTTTGAACTGGATAATCTAAACCAGCAACGGCAAGAAATGGCGGCGTTACGCAAGTTCCGTGAATTAAATCTCGACCGCAGTCGTGCCTTATATGAGCTGGAAGTCAATGCGGATTTAGGTGATGCGATGGTGCTGATTGCCGATGTGGAATATTTGTCAGCACAAACCAACTATAAGCTGATGCATGCCTGGCTGAAACTGGACAGCTTGACCGGGCAAGTGGCATTACCGGGTAGTGACACAACCAACAAACCTGCCGAGAGCATAAAGCAAAATGAAAAACAGTAAATACAACCAGAAACAGATGATCATTGGCAGCATAGCCTGCTTTACTGCCAGCCTGCTGCTTGCCGGGATAATACACGCGGAAAGTTATCCCGCCGCACTGAATTGGTCGAAGCGCATGGAATTGAGCACGCCGATCAGCGGTGTGGTCAAAGAGGTGCTGGTCTCAGCGGGAGATAAGATCGGCAAAGGTGCGGTCGTACTGCGGTTGGATGACGCTGTATTTAAAGCACAGCTGGACGCAGCGCAAGCAGCATTGCACAGCAGTGATGAAAATCTAAAAGAATCGCAACGTGAATTACAACGCACGACAGAGATGTACAACCGCACCTTGTTGGCGGATCATGATTTGCAAGTCGCGAAAAATAAACTGGTACAAGCCAAGGCGGATCGGGAAGGCGCACGCGCTATGCTGGCGTTGGCAAAATACAATTTTCAATATAGCGCCATTCACGCACCGTTTAACGCCTGGGTGTTGTCACGTCACGCCGAACCGGGGAAAGTGATTGCCGCCACATTACAGCCGGAAACCTTATTCATCATTGTCGAAGCTAATCGCATGTTGGCACGCCTCTGGGTAGGGGAGGCGACCTTACCTGCATTGCGCATCGGCAACCCGGCCACCGTGCGCGTTAATAACCAGGACTTTTCTGCGACCCTACGTGCGATTGGTTTGGAGCCGGAACAAAGTTCCACCAGCACGGCACGTTATCCCATTGATGTGGAATTTTCTACTGGCGATAAATTACTGCGTGCAGGACAACAAGCAACGGTGATATTGCCATGACAGTGTGTTGCAAATGTATCGTTACTGGACGAGTGCAAGGTGTATTTTACCGCGCGGCCACACGGCAACAGGCCCAACTGTTACAGGTAACAGGTTATGCCAAAAATTTATCAGATGGGAGCGTTGAAGTGTTGGCTTGTGGCACCACCGAGTCGGTTGCTGCGTTAAAAGCCTGGTTATGGCAAGGCTCGCCAGCAGCGCGTGTTGATGATGTGCAGTGTCACGATGTCAATATGACTATTCCGCAAAATTTTCTATAGGCCCAGGTTTGTGCTGCACATAAAAAATCTATTTTTATCAAAAAACATTTGTACGATTGCTGGAAATTGTCTCGCCCAATGAATTTTTCTCGATTGTTTGACAGGCTGCGGGGGGCACCTGGACCAAACCAGAAAGATGTAAAAAAGGTTTATCCCACGAATGCCTGAGTAAAGCCGCCAATTAACAAGATTGCATGGGGTATACAATATGCCTTAATGCCGAATCGTGTTCACTTAATAAAACAATAAAAATGGATAATTTTAACTTTTATAAATACACATCATGCATTTTTCCAGCTTCGCTGAATAATGGCTGAACCAATTACGGAAAATGAGGAAACATCTTGGGATTTTGATAATTAATAACATTGACTTCGTATTTGGTCTGCGAGTATGTTTTACTGCACACCGTACTGCTATAGTGGGCATAGTGTTTTTTGACTGATAGTGATTCGGCATAGCGGCAGGCCACTGTGTCGGTATGGTGGACAGGTATGAATTAGTTTTGATAAATATTAATAATAAATATGGAGGAAAAAGACATGAGTATGTTTTTTAAAATGCATAAGGCAGTGGTGGCATTTACGCTTGCGATTTTTAGCATGACACCCTGTGTAACGTTCGCTGAAAAAGCCAACCATACCACCGAGGCAACGGTTGTGGTCCTTCCCGAATTCCAGCCTGATGAGCTGCTGGTAAAATATCGTGCATCTGCTTTACCAGCGCAAGCGCGTGCCGAAATAGAACGGGAAGGTGCACGAGAAGTTCGTGAATTTCGTCGCTCACGCACAGCAAGTAATAATGGTATTGAACGTTGGCGCTTATTACGCGTGAAACACGCCGGAGATCTGGAACGAGTACGCAATTCATTATCGCGCAATCCACTGGTGGAAAAAGTGGAATACAACCACAAAGTGTCTCTCCAACTGACGCCGAGTGATGCCAGTTTTAATACCCAATGGGCCTTGGACAACACCGGACAAACGGGCGGTAAACCCAATGCGGACATCAACGCACCACAAGCATGGGATATCACTACGGGTGGCTCAAATGTGATTGTTGCCGTTATCGACTCTGGAGTTGATTACTTGCATCCGGATCTGACGGCTAACATGTGGGTCAATCCAGGCGAGATTCCAGGCAACAAAATTGATGATGACGGTAACGGCTACGTTGACGATGTCCACGGCTATGATTTTTTAAATAAAGACGGCGATCCGATGGACGACAATGGGCACGGCACGCATGTCGCTGGCACAATTGCTGCGGTCACCAATAATGCTACCGGCATTGCAGGCGTAAGTTGGAACGCCAAGATCATGGCGTTGAAGTTTACGGATGCCACTGGCAGTGGCAGTGTAGCTAACGCTATTAGCGCCATTTTGTATGCGGCAAACATGGGCGCCAAAGTAATGAACAACAGTTGGGGTAGTCCTTATTACTCCGAATTACTATTCGATGCAATAAGTGATGCAACCTTTAATATAACGACTCAACAAGGATCATTGTTTGTTGCGGGAGCAGGGATCTCCGGCGGCAAGAGTAGATGACGTGCAGTGTCACGATGTGAGCGTGATCACCCCGCAACATTTTCTAACGCATCACCTGTAGAAGTTTCGATTTGATCTGACACTCATTTTTT
>JANNJI010000672.1:0-2493 GCA_031405795.1 Gammaproteobacteria bacterium | reverse complement strand
GGTGTCCTCACCGACGGCAATCAATTTGGCGGTGCGGTCACCCTTATCGGTGACCTTAACCGTGACGGTGTCAGCGATCTGGCTACCGGCGCGATCATGGACAATGATGGTGGTATTAATAAAGGAGCCGTCTGGATTCTTTTCATGGCACCGGTAAAAATCGAGTCCAAAAGCAACTCAGCGACAGTTGGTTCGCAGGACAAGTTTATTTTTACCGAAGCCTTCCGGTAAGTTGCTTTTCCTTAGTTTCACTATCTTGAGCGAGATATTCATTTTGCTTCTCTACCCCGTACCTCAGGCTTGAATTAGAGATATTACCGGGCCAACTGAGTACAGGATTTTCGGAACATGAGCATTTGGCAATGTTGGGCGTAAACCCGCTGTCGAACGTGGACAAGCGCCAGGCTAAATGCTAAAAGATAACGTCAGCAACGGCGCAATGCGGACAGGAGTGCGAACTCAGGTCACCAGCGCACGTTTGGAACGCACTGAAAAAATCAAAGGCAGCGCTACCCAACAATGCGTCTATTAATAATTGAAGATGATGAAAAAATAGTTTCCTTTGTCGTCAAGGGTCTGAAGGAGGCCGGTTTTGTCGTCGCGCACGCAGGCGACGGTCACAACGGGCTACAGATGGCACTCGCCGAGTCCTACGATGTCGCCGTCATCGACATCATGCTTCCCGGCATGGACGGGCTGGCGATCATTGAGGAACTGCGACGACGACGGGTACGTCTGCCGGTCATCATCCTGAGCGCCAAACGCTCGGTGGATGAGCGCGTACAGGGATTACAGGCTGGCGGCGACGACTACCTTACCAAACCTTTCGCATTCTCCGAGCTGTTGGCACGCATTCACGCCTTGATTCGGCGCGCCAGCAACGCGCCGGAACCCACCGCGATCACAGTGGGCGATCTGCATATCGATCTGCTCGGACGCGTGGTGACACGCGCTGGCCGGGAGATCGACCTTCAGCCACGCGAGTTCGGCGTGCTTGAATACCTGGCGCGCAACGCCGGTCGGGTGATCTCCAAGACCATGATCATGGAACACGTCTGGGACTATAACTTTGATCCGCAGACCAATGTCGTGGAGTCGCGCATCTGTCGGTTGCGCGACAAGATCGACAAGGGCTTCGCCACCGCGCTGATTCATACGGTGCGCGGGATGGGTTATGTTCTCAAATAAAATTTGCTGGCTCCCGCATACGCTCGCACTGCGCCTGACGATCTGGTATGCGGCTATCTTCGCGGCGTCCTCTGCCTTCGCTTTTGTTTTTGTCTACTTGTTGATTTCCACTTTCATCGCGCAGCGCACCGATAAAGAGTTGCAGGAAGATATTGGTGAATTTGCCGCTTTTTTTCAGGCGGAAGGAATCCAGCGCGTCAAGACCGAGATGGATCTCGATACAAAGCACCAGGAAGCAGAGCAGATTTTCTTTCGCCTCTGGGCCGGTGACGGTCGTCAGCTCGCGACGACCGACTTGTCGTCGTGGGCAGGACTTAGCGACGTGTCGGCGGAAGTCCTGCGCGAAGTTGGTGGTGGCAATGAGTCGGTAGTGGAGACCGTTAACGTATCGTCGCGCGAATATGCTGTGCGCCGGATTGTCGGAGCCATCGGGCCCGACGTCATACTTGAGATTGGACTATCCCTGGAAGAAGACAAGGAATTGGTCGCAGCGATTCTGCAGGGATTTCTGTTCACACTGGTAGCCGTATTCCTACTCGGCGGGCCAATCGGATGGTTTATGGCGCGACGGGTATTACGCGCTATCGACAAGGTCACTCGAACCGTAAACGAGATCGCGCGCGGCGCGCTCGATCGGCGCGTGCCGGTCGGGTCTCAAGGCGACGAGCTCGATCATCTGGCACAGACATTCAACACCATGCTCGATCGCATTCAAGTACTGATCGTCGGCATGCGCGAAATGACCGACAACCTGGCGCATGATCTCAGAAGCCCGCTGGCGCGGATTCGCACCGCTGCTGAAATGTCCTTGACCGATGGCGAACACAAGGCGGAACGCAGCGTGCTGGCGGTTAATATTATCGAGGAGTGTGACCGTTTGCTGGAGATCATCAACACTACCCTGGATATTGCCGAGGCCGAATCAGGTGCGGCCAAACTAAAAATTGCTGAGGTTGATCTCGTTGATGTTGTACTCGATGCCTGCGACCTGTTTCAAACGGTCGCCGAGGATCACCAAGTTACCATCACCACTGAGTTGCCGAAGCAATGCCGGGTTCACGCTGATCGGCCGCGGCTACAGCGCGTATTTGCTAACTTGCTGGATAATGCCTTGAAGTACACGCCAGCCGGTGGCCACGTGACAATTTCACTGATCGAAGAGGGTTCACAAATAAAATTGTTGATCGCCGATACCGGTGTTGGCATATCGATCAACGAGCTGTCTTCTATCTTTGAGCGATTCTACCGTTGTGATCGCAGCCGTGGTCAGGGTGGCAATGGTTTAGGTCTAAGCTTAGCGTTGGC
>JANNJI010000671.1:0-1441 GCA_031405795.1 Gammaproteobacteria bacterium | reverse complement strand
CAATCCCCGTCTTCCAACCCGGCGGGATCGCGCCGGCCGGCGCCGGGGTTCGCCGCGGCACCCCATGGGTGGCTTTCGGTTTTCAGTATCTCATCGGCCTTTTCCTGCGTGAGCGTGCCATCCTTGATCAGTTGTTCAAGCAGATTTATCATCGCGGCTTTTGGATCAAGTTGATCCGCGCTCAGTGCCTGCGGCACAGGCAACCCCAGGCACAGGATTAACATGGCCGGTATTTTTTTAAGACGCATAACTTTCCTCTATTACAATGGGTGTACGGATGCAATCATGCCTAGCTAGCCTCGCGAAGCAATGCGCAGATTAATCGGCTGCGGCATTTCTTCCGGCGGTACATCGGCATGACTCAGGGTCATGATCGTATGGCGAATTTCCTTATCGATATCCTTATCACCGGAACTGCCTTGCAATTCTATTTTTTTGACGCGACCACCACCTTCAAACCAGATACTGACGACGACGGAGTAACGTTTCTTGCGGATATTTTCGTTCTCATATAAAGCGTCATAAATAACTTTCTGCAACTGATTGGTATACCCGGCAAAGGGGCCACCGTCGAGCAGGCCACGCCCGCCCTTGCGCCCCAGCAAACCAAAGCCGTCGCCTGCACCACTGCCATCGGCATCCAGCCCAAGATCACCGGGGGGTGGTTGATCATTCGGATCAGGTAATTCCAGCGGCTCATCGAGTTTTACCTCTTCGATTTTTTGCTCGGGCTCGATCACCTTTTCTTCCGGCTTGGGTGGCAGGGGTGGTGGCATGATCAGATTGACCACGACGGTTCTTGATGATTTGTCCGGTACATTAATAATCCAATTGCGCAGCATCAGCACCAGCGCCACACTCAGCACAGTGATCACCAGCGTGATGATTGCACCGGGTAAAATTATAAGGAGTTTTGTTTTCATCTGTCGTTGTCCCTGTCGTTATTTAACGAGTCGCTGGGTCACCAGACCCAATTGGGTAATCTCCAATCGCCCCATGAGATCCAATACATCGATCACCTTGGTGTAGGCGACCTGACCGTCGCCTTTTACCACCACCGGCAGATCCGGCGTGGCGGCTTTGTATTGACGCAAGCGGTTCTCCAATTCGACCATGGTCACCGGATAGGTATCCAGGTAAATGGTGCCATCGGCGGTGACGGTGATTGCCTTGGTCTTGGGTTTGGCCAAACTCGGTTGGGAACTGGCCTTGGGTAAATTAACCTTGATGCCCTGCACGGTGGCGGTGGTCATGATAATAAAGATCACCAGCAATACATATGCCAGATCCAACATCGGTGTGATATTGATGTCATCAAACGGTTTATTATCGTCATTCAATTTCATGGTTCACCTCTAATGACTGTAATGTTCGCCAATCTTGGTAATGAACTCATCGACAAATACCTGCATGTCGGCGGTGGCTTCCTTAACCTTCGAAC
>JANNJI010000670.1:0-2490 GCA_031405795.1 Gammaproteobacteria bacterium | reverse complement strand
GTCAGTACAATCTTGCGTTTTTTGTTGGAGATCGCCATCAGCAAGAGGCCACGGCAACGCGCCTGAATATTTTCCTCGGTGACGTCGGCGGGCAAGCCACGGAATTCCTCTTTGAGCATCGCCAGCAATACCTCGAAGGCGGGCTCAATGGATATCTCCTGATAGGCCACACCCAAGATTTCTGCTTGCGCCTGTGCATCTTCCCGGCTCATGGTCGCGGTGAAACGCGAGGGCATCATCACTGCCTCGACCCGTTGCGCACCGATGGCGTCAACGGCAATCTTCAGGGTCAGGGCGGAATCGATCCCGCCCGACAGGCCAATCACCACCCCGGCGAAGTTATTCTTATTTATATAATCACGCACCCCCAGGACCAAGGCGCGATAGACGCTGTCTTCCAACGCCAAGGCGGGACTCACCGGTTGCGGCGTGATCTGCACCATCGCAACATCCGCCACGATATCCAGATAAAATAGCCCCAGCTCAAACGGCGGCGCACTCCAGATCACCGTGCCGTGCGCATCCATCGCAAACGAGCCGCCATCAAACACCAACTCATCCTGACCACCGATTAAATTGGCGTAGACCATGGGGATGCCATTTTCGTGGATGCGTTGCCGCACGATATCGTGACGCTCACGATCCTTGTCCAGGTGAAATGGCGAGGCATTGAGATTGATCAGCCACTGTGCACCGGCTTGTTTGCTCAAGCGTGTTGGTTGTTCCACCCACACATCTTCGCAAATGGTAATCCCGGTCGGAATGCCCGCAATAGATACCACGCAGGCGGTATCACCGGCGATAAAATAACGCTTCTCATCAAACACGCTGTAATTGGGCAAGGCCTGTTTGTAATACTGCGCAATAACCTTGCCCTGTTCAATCACCACCGCTGCATTGCGAATACCTTGTGCATCGCGCAGCGGTAAACCAAGAATGATGACAATGCCGGTGACATGCTGGCAAATTTTTGCCAGCGCCTGGCTGACGCGTTGATGCAAATCGGCACGTAACAATAAATCTTCCGGTGGATAACCGGTGAGGGCCAACTCGGGAAAAACAATCGCGTGTGCGCGGTGTTGCTGCCAGGCCGTGTCACACGCGGCAATAATTTTATCGGCGTTGCCGTCGATGTCACCCACCAGAAAATTCAGCTGGGCAACAGCCAGGCGGAGGATTTGTTGCTTGCTCACACCAATACACGCCGCATCTGTTCACCCAATTCCGCGGGTGAGTCACAAACACTGACACCGGCGTTGCGCAACGCCTGGATCTTGCTGATCGCGGTGCCTTTGCCACCGGCGATGATCGCACCGGCATGGCCCATGCGTTTACCCGCAGGCGCGGTGACTCCGGCGATGTACGCCACCACTGGTTTATTCATCTGCGTGCGAATATAGTCCGCGGCTTGTTCTTCGCTGCTGCCACCGATCTCACCCACCATGATCACCCCGGCGGTATCTTTGTCAGCTTGGAACATCGCCAGACACTCAATGAAATCCAATCCTTTGATCGGATCACCGCCGATACCAATGCAGGTGCTCTGGCCCAAACCATTTTGGGTTGTCTGATACACCGCCTCATAAGTCAAGGTGCCGGAGCGCGACACAATCCCGATCTTGCCGGGTAGATGAATGGCACCGGGCATGATGCCAATCTTGCACGCACCGGGGGTGATCACGCCTGGGCAATTGGGGCCGATTAATTTGGACTTGCTGCCGCGTAATGACGCCTTGACCTTCAACATATCCAATACCGGAATGCCTTCGGTAATACAGACGATCACCTCAATGCCCGCATCGGCGGCTTCCAGAATCGCATCACTGGCAAACGCGGCAGGAACATAAATCATGGTGGCGTTAGCGCCGGTGGCTTGCACCGCATCGTGCACGGTATTAAACACCGGTCGATCCAAATGTTGTTGACCGCCCTTGCCCGGCGTGACACCCCCGACAAATTGCGTCCCGTAGGCAATCGCCTGTTGTGAATGAAACGTGCCTTGCTGGCCGGTGAATCCCTGGCAAATCACTTTGGTGTTTTTATTAATTAATACCGCCATGATCAACGAACCCCTTTGGCAGCCGCAACAACTTTTTGCGCGGCATCGGCCAAGCCGGTTGCAGCGGTGATCGCCAAACCACTGTCCGCCAATAATTGCCGACCTTGTTCAACATTGGTGCCTTCCAGGCGCACCACCACCGGCACGCGCAAGCCGGTTTGTTGTACCGCTTGAATAATGCCTTCAGCGATTAAATCACAACGGACGATGCCGCCAAAAATATTCACCAGAATGGCGCGCACCTTGCTGCCGGACAAAATGATCTTGAATGCCTCGGCGACTTTCGCCGCGGTGGTGCCGCCACCAACATCGAGAAAATTCGCCGGGTCACCACCGTATAATTTAATAATGTCCATGGTCGCCATCGCCAAGCCGTAGACCAGGCCATGGATCGTGACGCCTGATGTGCTGAAAACGACATCACCATTGAC
>JANNJI010000669.1:0-9924 GCA_031405795.1 Gammaproteobacteria bacterium | reverse complement strand
GGAATACGAGGCTTGTTTTTTGCTGCTCGTGGATTAAATAATATGATACCCGACTTTATCATTAATTTGAGTAATTTAGTTGGCCAAATGCTAATTGATCTCTCCTTAAATATACTTAAAAATTATGAGCCCAATTCAATTGTTGAAAAGCAAAAAGCATCCTTAGAATATCTGCATTATATGGATCCTAAAAAAGAGAATTTGGTTATCAGGTTCGGGATCAGGCATTATGAAGAAAAAACACCTTTTTATGATCTTGTAACATCAGCGACACGGGGCTGCTGAGTGCTGTCCCTTATACTGTCACGATGAATGCGCAACGTAAGTGATGTGGCGTTAAATTCTTGCGGTAGGATCAGAAAAATAATTGCCGATGTGGTGCCCTGTATTTTTTGCTACAGTTAACAGACTTAATTCAGGGCGCAAATAACAATGACTAACGCAGTACTTCCCGGTACGTTATATATTTTCTCCGCGCCCTCCGGGGCGGGTAAGTCCAGTTTGGTGAAGGCCTTGCTGGAATCGGTCGACCGGCTCGCCGTGTCGGTCTCGCACACCACGCGTAAGATGCGGCCGGGTGAAAGCAACGGGGTGCATTATCATTTTGTCGATATCCCAGGTTTTGAAAAGATGGTGGCGGCGGACGCCTTTTTGGAACACGCCAAGGTGTTTGATAACTATTACGGCACCGCGAAGTCGGCCCTGGAACAGCAATTACAAGCCGGTTTGGATGTAATTCTCGAGATCGACTGGCAGGGGGCACGGCAGATCCGCCGATGGCAACCGACCTGTGTCGGTGTTTTTATCCTGCCGCCGTCGCGCCAGGCCTTGTTTCAACGCCTGCAAGATCGCAAAACCGACAGCGCCGAGGTTGTCGCCCGGCGGATGCGCGACGCGGTGAATGAGATGCGTCACTACGGCGAATACGATTATGTGGTGATAAATGACGATTTTGCCGCGGCCCAGGCCCAGTTATCCGGGATTATCCTGAGTCAGCGCCTGCGTCTGCCCCGCCAGCAGCAGATCCAAGCCGAGCTGATACGGGCTTTACTGGCAGAGTCTGCATAATATTTGTATACTACCCGGCGGCTCGAACCTTGAGCCTTGCCACTTTCCTTTATAAATATCGAATCCATCCGGAGTAACCCATGGCCCGCGTGACCGTTGAAGATTGTCTGCACAATGTTAAAAACCGTTTTGAACTGGTGCTGCTCGCCACCAAACGTGCCCGTCAGCTGGCATATGGTAAGGAGTCCGCCTTGCCTTGGGAGAATGACAAACCAACCGTGCTGGCCTTGCGGGAAATTGCTGAGGGTTTGGTGGATGTTTCCATTCTCGAACAACCGGATGAACAACCGATGCCATCACCAGAACGTATCGTACACGTGGATAGCATTTTAGAAGCGATGGAACAGGTAACGGGCGTCATGCCTGAGCAGGTTCAGGAAATTCAGGCACCTGCCGCGGCCGCCGATGAGGATAACATTTAGGAGTTTTGGCAATTGCCACGCCTATAACACAATTGCCGGCAACTGAGCTTACCGCGTTTCGCATCAGGCATTTATGTGAGATGTTGGAGACCTATCTTGAGCCCGATCAAATCGCTGAGGTTTATCGGGCTTATTTATTTGGCGCCGAGGTGCACGATGGCCAGCGCCGCATCAGTGGTGAACCTTATATCTACCATCCCCTGGCGGTTGCACGCATTCTTGCCGAGATGCGCATGGATCACAAAAGTATCATGGCAGCAGTGCTGCATGATGTCATCGAAGATACGCCCACTGCTAAAGATCAATTAATTAAATTATTCGGCCAGGAAATTGCCGAACTGGTTGATGGGGTCAGTAAACTCACCCATATCACCTTTGAATCCCGCGCCGAGGCCCAGGCCGAAAATTTTCGTAAAATGATGCTGGCAATGACACGTGATATTCGTGTCATCCTGATCAAACTGGCGGATCGCTTGCATAACATGCGCACCCTGGATGCCATGGCGCCGGACAAGCGCCGCCGCATTGCCCGCGAGACCCTGGAAATTTATGCACCGATTGCCAATCGCCTGGGCATGAATCAGATGCGCTTGGAATTGGAAGATCTGGGGTTCACCACCTTGTATCCGATGCGTTCGCGGGTATTGGCGGATCACATCAAGAAGGTCCGTGGCAATCGCAAGGAGTTCGTCAAAAAGATTGAACAGTCACTCACCGAACGCCTGCGCCAGGAAGGTTTGAGTGGACTGGTCATCGGGCGTGAAAAACATCTGTACAGTATCTACGACAAAATGGGCAACAAACACCTGTCCTTCAATGAAGTGATGGATGTGTACGCGTTTCGGATCATTGTTGCGACCGTTGATATGTGTTATCGCGTTTTAGGCGTGGTGCACAATTTGTATAAACCGGTGCCGGGTCGTTTCAAGGATTACATCGCTATCCCCAAAGCAAATGGCTATCAATCATTACACACCGTATTATTCAGCCCTTACGGTGTGCCGATTGAAGTGCAAATCCGTACCGAAGACATGCATAAAGTGGCAGAGGCGGGCATTGCGGCACACTGGTTATATAAAGGTGGCGATGAGGCGGGTAACAATGCTCAGGCGCGTGCGCGCCAATGGTTGCACAATGTCTTGGAAATCCAGCAATACGCCGGTAACTCAGTGGAATTTTTGGAAAACGTCAAGATCGATCTGTTCCCCGATGAGGTGTACGTCTTCACCCCCAAGGGTGAGATCATGGTGTTACCGCGCGGTGCCACCGCGGTGGATTTGGCGTACACGGTACACACGGATGTCGGTAATCGCTGCGTGGCGGTGAAGATCGATCGGCGACTCATGCCGTTACGCACCGAATTGCTTAACGGACAAACCGTAGAGATCATCACCTCACCGGGTGGACGGCCGAATCCGGCCTGGCTCAGCTTTGTGCAAACCGTCAGGGCACGTTCCAATATTCGTAACTACCTGAAGAATTTAAAACGCGATGAGGCGATGCGTTTAGGCCGCCACTTGTTAAACAAGAGCCTGGAGGCCTATGACACCAATATCGACATCGTCGCCGACATCCGTATCAACCAGGTGCTTAAGGAATTCAATTTCGCCAATATCGATACCATGCTGGAGGAGATCGGCATGGGTAATCAAATGTCGATTGTGATTGCACGTGCGCTGATGCAAGGTGAGGAAGAACGTACTGTCACCGATTCGACAACCAGGCAACCCAGACCCATTGCGATCAAGGGCACGGAAGGCGCGGTGGTGACCTTTGCAAAATGCTGTCGGCCGATCCCCGGCGATACGATCCTGGGTTTTGTCAGCGCGGGCCGCGGTATTGTGATCCATACCCAAGGGTGCACGAATGTGGCGGAGTATCGTAACAAACCGGAAAAATGGATCGATGTGGAGTGGGAGGAAAATGTCGAAGGCGATTTCCCCGTGGAGCTGCGCCTGTTGGTGCAGAATCAGCGTGGTGTGCTGGCGAGGATTGCCGCATCGATTGCCGAAATGGAATCCAACATTGAAAACGTCAACATCGAAGAGCGGGATGGCATGCATTCTTCGTTGCGCCTGACTGTATCGGTGCGTAACCGTAAACACCTGGCGCGTATCATGCGGCATTTGCGTCACCTGGATAAAGTGCAGCGCATCCATCGTTCTAATCGGTAGCGACAATTTTTAGCGAATAAAACTATCTAATCGGGAGTAAGCAATGGCACGACAAATTATCCATACCGACAAGGCACCTAAGGCTATCGGCACCTATTCGCAAGCAGTCAAGGTAGATAACACGGTGTATCTATCCGGGCAGATCCCCTTGGTACCGGAAACCATGGAGATCGTTGCCGGGGATATTGAGGTGCAAATCCGTCGTGTGTTCGATAATTTGCGCGCGGTGGCGCATGCCGCCGGTGGTGATTTCAAGGACGTGGTTAAACTCAATGTGTTTCTCACCGACCTGCTGCATTTCCCCAAGGTCAATCAAATCATGGCGGAGTATTTTGTCCAGCCGTATCCGGCGCGGGCAGCGGTGGGTGTGGCCTCCTTACCGCGAGGGGTGGCGGTGGAAATGGATGCCGTAATGGTGTTCGATAAATAAAATACCACGCGATTGCCATGTCTACTCTCACCGCGGTGAAGGACGCGCCGGGATTAACACCGATCACCCGACTCAAAGGGGTTGGGGCACGCGTGGCGGAACGTTTGGCGCGGCTGAATATACATTTTGTCGAGGATTTATTATTTCATTTGCCGTTTCGTTATGAAGACCGCACGCGCTTAACGCCCATCGGCAGCTTACGTGCTGGCGATCAAGCGGTGGTACAGGGCGAAGTCGAACTTTGTCAAATTAAATTCGGCCGTCGACGGATGTTGCTGGTACACGTCAGCGACGGCACCGGTATACTAATGTTGCGTTTCTTTTATTTTAACGCGCAACAAAAAGACGCGCTGGCACGCGGGGTGACCGTACGTTGTTATGGCGAAGTGCGTGCCGGGCCGCAGGCGCTGGAAATGGTGCATCCGGAATACAAGACGGTCAGTGATACCGCATCGATCCCTCAAGTCGATGAACACCTCACGCCGATTTACCCAACCACGGAAAATTTACATCAGCTCTCTTTGCGCCAATTAACACGGCAGGCATTACAGTGGCTGCAAGAACAACGGTTGTCCTTAATCGAATTATTACCCGAGTCACTGTTGCACGAAATGCAGTTTCCTTCACTACCAGAGGCTTTGTTGTATTTGCACCAACCGCCACCGGACGCACCGTACCAGATATTGGCAGAGCAGCAACACCCCATGCAGTTACGCCTGGCCTTTGAGGAACTACTTGCGCAGGCAGTGAGTTTGCGTATGCGCCGGATACTGGCACGTCAAGATCATGCGCCGAGTTTCAAAGGTATGGGTAAGCTCCAGCAACAATTACGCGCACAATTACCCTTTGAGTTAACCGATGCTCAGCAACGCGTGGCACAAGAAATCACCGATGATTTGCAACTCGCACAACCGATGCAACGTCTGGTGCAGGGTGATGTCGGCTCCGGCAAAACCATTGTTGCGGTATTGGCCGCATTACAAGCCATCGAAGCCGGTTATCAAGTGGCGTTTATGGCGCCCACAGAAATTCTTGCCGAGCAACACCTGCGTAACTTACAACGTTGGCTGGGACCGTTACACATCTCGATTGCCTGGTTAACCGCAAAATTAAAAGGCAAAGCACGGACCCAGATGTTGAAAACAATCGCGCAGGGCGAGGCGCAGATTGTGGTGGGGACGCATGCCTTGTTTCAAGAGCAAGTGGTGTTCATGCGTTTGGCCTTGATCATTATTGACGAACAACATCGGTTTGGTGTGCATCAGCGGCTGGCCTTACGCGAAAAAGGCACGCACGCTGATATGCAGCCGCATCAATTGATTATGACCGCCACGCCGATCCCACGGACACTGGCGATGACCGTGTATGCGGATCTGGATGTCTCGGTGATCGATGAGTTGCCGCCTGGACGCAAACCGATTGAAACGGTGGTGATTCCTGGTACACGCCGTGCGGAAGTTGTGCAACGGGTGGCGCAGGCCTGTGCGCAGGGTCGGCAGGTTTATTGGGTATGCAGTCTGATCGAGGAATCAGAGCTGGTGCAAAGTCAGGCCGCCGAGGAAACCGCGAAGTTATTGATCGAGGCCTTGCCTGCGGTGCGAATTGGTTTGTTGCATGGTCGTTTGCCAACGGAGGAAAAAGAACAGGTCATGCAGCAATTTACCGCACACACGTTGGATTTGCTGGTCGCCACCACGGTGATCGAAGTGGGGGTGGATGTCCCCAATGCCAGTTTGATGATCATTGAAAATGCGGAACGTTTCGGTCTGTCACAACTGCATCAACTACGTGGCCGGGTCGGGCGTGGTAGTCAAGACAGTGCCTGCGTGCTGATGTATCATGGCAATCTTTCTGAACAGGCACGTGCTCGACTTAAGGTGATGCGTGAAACCAATGACGGTTTTAAAATTGCGCGCAAGGATTTGGAATTGCGCGGACCCGGCGAAGTGCTTGGCACGCGGCAGACCGGCTTGATGCAATTACGCATCGCTGATCTGATTAAGCACCAGCATTTGTTAGCGGCAGTGAATCGTTGGCCGGAGCGGATGATCGTCGAGTACCCCGAGGCGGCCAACAAACTGGTGCAGCGCTGGATTGGTGATAGCACGCGCTTTGCGGACGTGTAAGACAGGATAATGGATGTAACCATGATACATATCCCCGCACTTTTACACGAACCGCTGTGGCGTTGTCGTACCCATTTATTTGCCACCACCATTCCCGAATCCATCGTTGGCTGGTTGTTTGATCCCTCTTCGTTAACGGCAAGAATCATCGCCTCCTGTGCTGGTCGGTTCCGTGTCGAGGTCGTATCGCAACGTTGGCAACGTGCATATCTGAATGAAACACAACGTCTTGGTGTGCCAGCACAACAGATCGCCTTGGTGCGCGAAGTGTACTTATATTGCAATGACATACCCTGGGTGTTCGCACGCACCGTCATTCCACGTCACACACTCAGTGGTGAACAAAAATACCTGGCGCATTTGGGTGCGCGGCCCTTGGGTGCGGTGTTGTTTGCCAATCCACATATGCATCGTGACCCAATCGAAGTGGCGTGTTTAACCGCGCAACACCGCTTGTACGGCAAGGCCATTGCACGACTTGCAACTGATCCTGGCCAGATATGGGGGCGACGTTCGGTGTTTTTTCTGGCGAATAAACCGTTGTTGGTTAATGAAATATTTTTACCGACCATGCAGACGTGCGGATTAGCAATGAAAACAAATGACTAACTTATTTATCATTACTAAACTTGTCATTTCGAGTGAAGCGAGAAATCTTGGCTGCATCAGATCATGTATTCAGTCGCAGAGTAAAAATTTATCCCTCCAGTCAAAGTGACAAGAGAATAACCAGGAAGAATAGCGATGCCATTGCTTACACCTAAAGTCAAAGATCGTTTGCGTCAATATTATTATCTGACCCGTCTGCACCGGCCCATCGGCATTTTTCTGTTGTTATGGCCGATGTTGTGGGCGTTGTGGATTGCATCGGCAGGCAAGCCGGATATCGGCGTGGCGTTAATTTTTATTGCGGGCGTGGTATTGATGCGATCGGCGGGCTGCGTCATTAACGATTACGCGGATCGGCAGATCGACGCGCAGGTGACACGCACACAACAGCGGCCCATCGCCACGGGCAAGGTCACACCCAAAGAGGCATTAGGCGTGTTTGCCGTTTTGATCATCATAGCCTTTGGCTTGGTGTTGTTGACTAATCGACTGACGATCATATTGTCGGTTGGTGGTGTGGTGTTGGCAGTTATCTATCCTTTTATGAAACGCCACACGCATCTGCCGCAAGTGGTATTGGGTATGGCATTTGCCTGGTCGGTACCGATGGTGTATGCCGCACAAACCAATGCCATTAATCAGGTGGCGTGGCTGATTTATACGATTACCGTGGTGTGGACTGTGATCTATGACACCTTTTATGCCATGGTGGACCGCGAGGATGATTTGAAAATCGGCGTGAAGTCGACGGCGATTTTGTTTGGTGATGCCGATCGTGTTATTTTATTTATCCTGCAACTGCTGATGTTTCTGGGCCTGTTATTGCTGGGTCAACAGGCCAAATTACAGTGGCCGTATTACATCGGTATAACGGCTGCCGCGTGTTTTGCTCTGTATCAGCAATATCTGATCCGGCGGCGTGAGCCACAGGCCTGTTTTACCGCTTTTCTCAATAATAACTGGCTGGGTCTGGTGCTTTTTGTCGGGGTGGTCGCCAACTTTGTTGTGACGCAATGACATGATTATTCCTATGGTCTGCAATAAAGTTGATAAAATGTGATGCCTCAGGCTGAAAAAAGTCGAAATGTCGCTAAACTCTAAATTGGATATGCAGAAAAGGATACTCACGTAAGCTATCATTCCGCATAAAATGACGAATATTACCAAAGCCCGATAAGACTATGTACCGTACGATTCTCCTGACAAGTGTATTGCTGATGAGCACCATGGCCTTTGCCAGGGGTGAGAGGGGTGACGTATTGTTGCAACCGAAATTCCAATTTCAGCAGCAAAATCTGGCGCAGAGCATTCTTGATTCCCCCGCCGGGCTGGATAAACACAATAACACCCTGCGGTTACATCAATACAATGCAACCTTAAGTTATCCACTCCATACCGAACGAATGACGATGGGACTGGGTATCAACATCCGTTTTATCGAAGGTGATGTCAAGGCAGCCGCAGATCTGGATCGCAGCTATACCACACGCACTATCAACACCGCCTTTCCCATGTTCTATGCCTCCGCCATTTTTGATTTACCGTTTGAAGGGCTCAAGGCCAGCGTGGTGGGCAGCATGATGGACTATGAGCAAATTCGCGCCGCCGATTACCGCGCCAAACTGAGTTACACCTTTAGCAGCGGCATCGGCTTGCAAGGCGGCTGGCAACAGCAGCAACTCAATATTGATGGTGGCCAGGACCTCAAGGGACAATTTGAAAACAAAGGGCCGTTCCTCGATTTCTTCTATCGCTTCTGATCTAAATTATTGTTCCGGAATAGTATCCTCTGACGGCAGTGCCAGATTAAAGATGACGAAATACCAACATGCCGCTTGATCATTCGCAACAGGGCTGCAGTAATGCTCCCTCTCCCCCTTTGAAAAAGGGGGATTCAGGGGGATTTTTTTGCATGGCGCAGGGCAAATCCCACGTATATCCTTGACACCATCCTGCGGATTCATTAATTTCAGTCTAGACAGAAACTAATGACGCCAAAATGAAACTCACGCCGATCATGCAAAAATATGTTCTCCACTGGGGAGAGATGGGCACCCGTTGGGGAGTAAACCGCACCGTCGCGCAGATCCACGCCTTGTTATACCTTTCCCCCACACCCTTACACGCTGAAGACATCGCCGACACCTTAGGTGTGGCGCGTTCTAACGTCAGCACCAGTCTTAAGGAATTGCAGGGTTGGAACCTCATCAAGATCGTCCACCTCATGGGTGATCGGCGTGATCACTTTGAATCGGTCAAAGATTTGTGGGACATGTTCATGGTGATCATCGAAGAGCGCAAACGGCGCGAGATCGATCCGACCCTGACCATGTTGCGCAACTGTGTGTTGGAAGGCGATGCCGACCAGGAGACACCGCCGGAGATCAAACAACGTATCCGTGACGTGCTGGAATTTATCGAAACCCTCACCACCTGGCATGAACAAATGCGCACCGTGCCCAAACCCACCTTGCTGAAATTAATGAAGCTGGGCGGAAAGATAACGAGTTTTTTGGGAAAGAAATAAGCGCGTGTTGCCATTATTAACGATGAAATACTTACAGTTACCGTGATTATGACAATGTTGTTAGCGCACCTATTAGCATCAGGTAGGTGAGGAGTTCGGGGTTAGTCCATAATTGATACTGACGTTTCTAGCGCTGAGAGGTGCTATGAACTTAATTGTATAGGACAACGTAAAAAGTTGAATGGAAAGCGATGATGATAATGTCAATCGTAAGGCCTGACCTGAATGGCACTTACTTAAGCCCTAGCCGAACATAAAGCACACGACAAGCCATTGAAAACAATAAAAAAGGCTGGCGAGATGGTAAGCTAATTGTTACCACACAACAGCCACCATTATGGAGTCGCCAGCCCTCATGCATACTAGCCAGAAACGATTGCACCAGCAACACCTTACCCATCAGGCCCACAACACCCACGCTTACACTTTCTTTAATATTCTGACCAGCCCCCAGTTGCTGGACATTGTCGAACAACAGCAACCCGTCCACCGAGAGCGGCTGTATACACCGACCACCACCTTGTCACTGTTTCTGGCACAGGCAATGAATACCGATGCGTCCTGTCAA
>JANNJI010000668.1:0-2128 GCA_031405795.1 Gammaproteobacteria bacterium | reverse complement strand
CTGTATTACAAGGCCTTCGGTATTGCAGCTAATCTGGCCTTGGCGTTTAACGTAGTGATGATTGTGGCTGTATTATCACTGTTTCAGGCGACATTGACCTTGCCTGGTATTGCCGGTATTGCATTGACGATCGGTATGGCGGTGGATGCTAACGTACTGATTAACGAACGTATTCGTGAGGAATTGTCATTGGGCAATTCGCCGCAGTCCAGTATTTCAGCAGGGTATGAACGTGCCTTCGCGACCATTGCCGACTCGAACATCACCGCCTTGATTGCAGCATTAGCCTTGTTTTTATTTGGTACCGGTCCGGTGAAAGGCTTTGCCACCACCTTGTCCATTGGCATTGCGACATCGATGTTTACCGCCATCATGGGTACGCGCGCGATCGTGAATTTAGTCGTGAGCGGCAGGAAGATTAAGAAGTTGTGGATATAGACGGGTGTATCGACTATGAAATTTCTAGGTAAGGTCCCTAATTTTAATTTTATGCGTACTCGGCCACACAATGCCGTGTTATCTGCTGTGCTGGTTATTACTGCGATTGCCTCTTTTATTATCCAAGGGTTTAATCTGGGCTTGGATTTTAAGGGTGGTGTGCAGCTTGAGATTGGTTATAGTCAACCGGTGGAAGTCAATACTGTGCGTCAGGCGATCGCGGCCGCCGGATTTAATGAGGCGGTGATCCAACACATTGGCTCAGCGCGGAATGTGGCAATCCGTTTACCCTTACATGAGGGGAGTTCCGATGTGCAGGTTATTCAGCGTGTGATTGAGGTACTTAAGGAAAAAACCGATCCAAAATTGGAGGTGCGGCAGCAGGATTTTGTTGGCGCCAAAATGGGCGAGGAGCTGCGTGACGATGGCGGCATTGCCATGCTTATCGTGTTCGCTGGAATCCTGGTTTATGTACTAATACGGTTTGAATGGCGTTCTGCGGTGGCGGCAATCATTGCGACCCTGCATGATGTGATCATTACCGCAGGCTGTTTCTCCTTGTTTCAATGGCCGTTTGATTTAACCGTGCTGGCGGCATTGTTGGCGGTGGTGGGTTATTCCCTGAATGATACCATCGTCGTCTATGACCGTATTCGTGAAAACTTCCGCAAGATGCGTAAGGGCACGGCATTACAGATTACTAACTCTGCGATGAATCAAACTTTGTCGCGCACCATCGTGACATCGTTCGTCACATTACTCTCGCTGGTAGCCATTTACTTTGTTGGCGGCGAGGTGTTGCAACCCTTTGCGCTGGCATTGTTCATCGGCATCGTGGTGGGCACTTATTCTTCCATCTATGTGGCAACCAGTACTGCTTTGGCGTTGGGCCTTGAGCGTGTTCATTTATTGCCTGCCGCCAAAGAAAATACTGACAAGCTGAGCGACACACCCTAACCCTGTCGTTGCGCGACAGTTGTGTCACCCGGTTGTCGAATCAATAGTATTTTTTTACATCGTCCAGCGGATTGGCATCGTCGGCATCGTTACCACCTACGACTTTGCAGAGCGGGCTCGGTTTTTTGGCGCATTTCGGGTCATCGCTGTTCTGCATGACCGTGGCTGCCCAAATGAATGCCAATCCCCACAGGCCGATACCCAGCAAAATCGTTGTCCAGCTGATGGCGGGTAAACCTGCCGGGCCACCCAACAGGCCATAGACGATGACCCACCGCCGAGCAGCATCACGCCCAAGCTGGGGAGCGCGGTCGACGAGTTCTTCGCGACTGCATTGGCGAAGGACTGCGGGCAGCGCTTTCGGACCGGCGAGGTGATGTTCGACGCCTTCCAGAAAGCCATCGTCTGCATGGAAGCGGAGCCGCCTTTGCCCGTCAGCATCAGCATTCCGCCGCCGTTCGGCGAGGCGCGCGCGACGGTGCTCGCCCGGGCCTCGTATGCGGAATTCGCGGAGGTGGTCTCGCGCGGCTCGCAGAGCGATGCCCCAACGGCCGACGGCGCTCCGAAACCGCTCATCCTCGATGCTGCTGTCTATCCGTCGTCACGCAAGCCACTCACGACCACCGACGAAGACCTTCACGCCTTTCGCGCCCCACGTGTCAGCCGCACCTGGTTTCTTGCTGCCTTTGCGGTCGCGCTGCTCTTCGCCGCGATTTTGCTGGTGGCGCTGCCC
>JANNJI010000667.1:0-1774 GCA_031405795.1 Gammaproteobacteria bacterium | reverse complement strand
AATGAGCATGAGGACACCAATCAGCTGATACCGATGTTCCTGGTTGAGCAAGGCATCCCACATCCACGCCAACGTAGGAGAAAACAGGTATAGCGTCATCGCCACCAAGACAAACTGCCCCGCCCACCACAACAGCGGTGGCAACGAAGGGGTTCGTGTCATGTGAGCGATAAGTTGTTGACTGTTCATGTGTTTCTAAATCTGACCTCAGCTCGTCGTTCCGGCGTAAACGTAGCGCAAGCCGGAATCCATTTAATAAAATAACAAAGCAGTGTGTGATAAGACTAGTGTACACATGAATTGTGGCGAGAATCTAGCAAATAATGGCGGAGCGGTGATGAGGCACGCTCTGTGAGCTTTTGCAAATGCAGATAACAGCTGAACCGGTTTATTGCTAGGAAGGATATAGTCATTTGTTGCGGTTATTAGATAGGGCTTCCATTTAAATATTTCGATGAGTCCTTCTGAGAGCTTCATGATATTTAACATTGCAAATTAATGAGGAAATTGCAATCGCAGTTTCACGGGAATATCTATTTTTACCTTGAAATTCCCCTTCGATGTATTTATGGCGAACTACTCTTTCCTTCTTCAAGTCTAATTTTTAGTTTTTCTTTAAACTTTTCTTGTTGCTGATGCATCTTTTCGTGTAATTGTTCTTTTCGAATACTTGTGGTGGTTTCATTGTTAGATGTAGATATACTACAGCCTGATGCTACATCGAAAAGAAGGCAAAACGTTACTTGAAGGATAGAAGCGCTGACCTGGGAGGTAAATTTCTCAGTTTCGGTCAGTGGTTTCTGTGGTCTGTTATTCTCAGCAAACAAAAGTGGCAAGTATGCCAACTTGGCGATGCGAAGAGTATTGGATTCAAAATCTTTTAACGAGATATTTTTGTATTTTTCTATATCAGAGATTTTTACTGTTTCTTTTAGAGTAAAGGTGCTGGCATTATTCTTTGTCCCACCAGCAATTACTACATCACATAAATCAGCAGCAATATTGGACATATATTTAATATTTATGTTCCAATGTATGTTTGATGATTTCAATAAAATTTCAATTTTATAATCAGGTGAATCACTTATTTCCTGATACTTCGAAAATAAAGAGAGTGAGCCGGGCGGCGAAGCAATGGATGGCCATTTACCGGTTTTGTGGCGCTCAATACAGGACGCATAAGTCAAAAGAACAATGGGTGCGATTACCTCTGAATTATATGAGTTTACTTTTAAGGCATACCTATCTATATCCGAATCAGAACCTTCTCTGGTGCTACAGCTCGTAATCAGAAAAGAGCAAAATAACAGAATAAATAGGCGCAATTTGATCCTCACCTTTGAAGGACATTATATTCAAATGAATAGGGCGGAAACCTGACAAGTCTCAGTGACACGGCATCATAGCATCCGTCTTAATCGCTAAGCGATGGTACCATTACAACACGTGAACTGCCATCGGCCAGGCCTTCAGTGAGGTATCCTTACCCCCTACTGGTTTCGCACGGAGTTTCCCCTTGTTGTCACTGGGCATTAAATTTCGGTGTACAAATAGCACGTTCGTGATATATTCAGGGGATGGAAAAAAGCATTGCGACGCGGGAAAAAATATTAAAAGCGGCCATGTTAATGGTCCGCGAAAATGGCCTTGACAGCCTGACGATAGGTGAAACGGCGAAGCAGGTGGGCATGAGCAAATCGGGTGTGTTCGCCCATTTTGAATCCCGTGATGCACTGTTGATAAAAGTATTAGAGTTTACTGCGCAGGATTTCAA
>JANNJI010000666.1:0-2795 GCA_031405795.1 Gammaproteobacteria bacterium | reverse complement strand
CATTGGGCAGCGAATCCGACGCGGAATGCGCCCAGGTTTCGGTAGCCAGTGGTGATCTCAATCAGCTAGCCAGTTTTGTATCCGCCATGGGCACCTGGACAATTCATCGCGGCATGTTGGGCCATACCGATGGACCGTTGACCCTGAAGTTAATCCAACCAAACAGCAACAACACCAGCTACATGATTCGCGGCGGGGATCTGCAACCGGGTGACACTGATCGTTGCGATACCGACATGCCCAGTGGCACTACGGTGTATTTACCGAGTCATGACAATATTGTACTCACCCCGCAGTAAACCTCTATTAGGTACCTCGGCGTACGCCGAGGTGCCTATCACCCACCGCTCAATGCCTGCACGAGAGTCACCGCATCGGTTGGGCGCAGCGCGTGCGCCAGATCAAATACCTGATCGCCGTTAACAAAAAATCGCATGTGTGCGCGCATCTTGTCTTGTTCGTCGATCACACGAAAACGCAGGCCGGGGTATTGACGATCCAGATCAGCGAGTAACTCGGTGAGGGTTGCGCCGCTGGCCGCCACTGTCCCCGCATTGGTGTATGAAAGTAACGGGCTTGGGATCAACACCTTCATGGCTTCATTCTCATTTTATTTCTGCCACTTCAACCGCATAGATTTCGGGAAGATTGCGTGCGATACAGACCCACTTCTTGCCTTCATCGCGGCTCATCCACACCTCACCACCGGTGGTTCCCACGTACAAACCGATGGGATTGCGTGTATCCGCGGTCATGGCTTGGCGTTTCACCGTCCACCAGGCCTGGCTTTTAGGCAGCCCCGCGTCGAGTCGCTGCCAAGTCTTGCCGGCATTACGCGTTACATACGCGGCCGGTTTTCCTTCCGGACTCGTGCGTGGCCACACCGTTTGGCCGTCCATGGGAAATACCCATGCGGTGTTGTCATCACGGGGATGCACGACCATCGGAAAACCGATGTCGCCGACACGCTTGGGCATGTTTTTGCCAATGCGCACCCACTCGGTCGAGGGCCGATCAAGCCGATAGATGCCGCAGTGATTTTGTTGATACAACCGATCCGGGTTGCTGGGGCAAAGACGCACGCAATGCGGGTCGTGAACGGCAGCGTTGCTCGCGTCAAACCCGGCCACCACTTCCATGCCTTTCACCAACAACGTAAAACTTCGACCACCGTCGACTGATTCGTGAATGCCACCGCCTGACATGGCGAAGTAAAAATGTTTGGGATCGCGCGGGTCGACAATGATCGAATGCATTTTTGGCCCATCCGGTGTGCCGTCCTGTACGCTGCCCATCCATGTGCGGTATTGGGCATCGTCGTTGATGTAGGAAAAAGCTTTCCAGGTATCACCGCCGTCGTCAGAGCGAAACAGTCCTTGCGGTGAGGTTCCCGCGTACCACGCGTTTGGTTCGTTGGCGTGACACGGCGTCAACCAAAACGTGTGATCCACCGCGCGGCCTTTTTCACCTGCAGGCGCCTTGGCAAAGGCGGGTGGTTTGGCAGCCTCCTTCCAGGTACGGCCAAGATTGGTGGAGCGGAAAATGGTGGGGCCGAGGTGACCGGTTTTGACTGCCGCCAGTAGCGTACGGCCATCGCGTGGGTCGAGCACCACATGGTTAATGATGTGACCGAGAAAGTGTGGCCCATCGACACGCCATGTCTTTCGTGCTGTATCGCTGTGTAATAACCATACGCCCTTGCGTGTGGCGACGAGCACGACGACTCGGCGTGGTGGTGTTGGGCGCACGGCGCGTTTGCTGCGAACAGCTGTTTTTTTCTTGCGACTAACGGATTTCTTGGTAGTGACTGCCATGGTTTCTCCTTAAATGTAACGCAACATACTTCGCGACAATATTGTCGAACAAAGCCCCGCCAGTGACATTCACTCACCAGCACAACGATATACCTAATGCCATCGATATTACAATCTTCTGAATTCTAGCGAATCTGTCACAAGCGTGCATTATAAAATTGTAAAAAAACCTCTCGCCACTTCCGCGCAGCGCAACGTCTCAGTGTAACCGGGCAACCAGAATAGACAATCACCGCGATCACCCTGTTGAGGTGAGCGTACAAAAACCATTTTGGACTGACTGTGTCACTAACGTGAACGGTGTGTCGCATTTGACCTGCCTCGGATTTAACGTCAAAAGTTGCGCAAAAATAAAGCCGTGTGGTCAATACACAACATTAAATCCCAGCAAGACAAGACCCTACTCCGTGCACTAGCGTACGGACGGTGAACAGCGCTATCTGTACATTACTGCCTTCACAATGAGTTTATGATGCCATTATATAAACAGCTTGGCGCTTTGTTATTCATTCTGCTTGCAATTGTGGTTAATCTTGTGAGACTCCTGCATCACGGCATTACACAATCATACCAAACGCAGCCGAGCGGGTAATGAATCTTGGACTTGTGTCCAGCGGTTCATAACCGTCGCTTGGTATGCTGCAATAAAAAATGCGCAATTGGCAATGACGCCGGTTGTGCTTCACACACTTAAGGAGGTTTATATGAATTGGTACATCGTCGAAAATATCTGGAAGCAGTTCAAAAGCGAGGTGCAAGCCCAATGGGGTAAACTTACCGATGAACAACTCGTGGAAATTGCCGGTCGGCGGGTCGAGTTGGCAAAAAAAATTCAGGAAGTCTACGGTATTACGCAAGAGAGAGCCGAGCAACAGATTAAACGCTTTGAACAGGTCAACGGACCCCGCTCGCTGGAATAGTGATGTGATGGACAATACGGATGTGTACAGCATTGGTAAATATGCTGCGAGTAACGGGAGG
>JANNJI010000665.1:0-1822 GCA_031405795.1 Gammaproteobacteria bacterium | reverse complement strand
CGCGGTGTCGTCGTTGCTACGCACATGGGTACGTTGCTGCGCCAGATCCAACGCGCGACGCGTTAATGCTACGGCTTCATCCACGTCAAACGGTTTGGGTAAATATTCAAACGCGCCGCCTTGATAGGCCGATACCGCGCTATCGAGATCCGAGTGTGCAGTGGTGATGATCACCGGTAAATGCGGATCGCGGGCATGGATGTGTTCCAGCAATTGTAAGCCATTCATGCCCGGCATACGAATGTCGGTGATAATAACTGTGGGGGTTTGACGATCCAGCGCACGTAAGGCGCTGTCGCCGTTTTCAAATGTCTTGACGTCAATCATCGCCTGCTTGAGTGCCTTTTCCAATACCCAGCGGATCGACCGATCGTCATCCACTACCCAAACTGTTTCCATGCTGATTACTCCCTTTACTGCGTTAAATTAATGGGTAAAAAAATTGAAAAAACGGTGTGGCCGGGGTTGCTTTCGCATTCTATTAGCCCGGCGTGTTGGTGAATTAACCGTTGAGCGATAGATAAACCCAGCCCGGTACCTTCAGCACGTCCTGTCACCATTGGAAAAAATATTTTTTCACGGATATCCTCGGGTACGCCGGGGCCATCGTCGATCACATCGATCTTCGCCACCAGCTTGTGCTGCTGCTGGCCAATCGTGAATTTGCGCATCACCCGTGTGCGCAGGGTAATGTTGCCGCGCGCACCCAGCGCCTGACGCGCATTGTTAACTATATTTAAGGTGGCCTGGATTAACAAATCCGTGTCACCGATAATATCGGGGATACTCGGGTCATAGTCCCGGTGAATTAAAATATCATTTTTACTGTCGTTGATACTGACGTTGCGCACGTATTCGAGTACCTCGTGAATACTGACGTGGCGCATGCGCGGCATACCACTTGGACCCAACAGCCGGTTCACCAGCTTTTGCAGACGATCGGCTTCGTCAATGATGACGCGGGTATATTCTTTTAGCTCGTCATTATCAAGTTGCCTCTCCAATAATTGTGCAGCGCCACGCAAACCACCCAGGGGGTTTTTGATTTCGTGCGCGAGGCCGCGCAAGAGATCACGTGTGGCATTTTGTTGGGTCAACAAATTATCTTCGCGGGATATTTTCAGCAGGCGATCCAAAGGTTTTAGTTCCACCAGAATTTCCATCTTACTGGATTGTTCTTGCAAAATAGTGACGGTCAAATCGGCGGTAATCTCCTGGCCATTGAGCAATTCAAATACTTGTTCGTGTTTGGAAAACGGGTGCCCGGATTGCAGTGCCTCGTCCAGCAGCGGCCGCAGTGAATCCCGGGTCCGCAATACCTCGTGCAGCGGGATATTTTGCAGTTGCCGCGCACTGCCGCTGAACAACATCTCTGCCGCCGGGTTGAGGTAACGCAAGCGCAGTTGCGCGTCAAACATATGAAATTCAATACCCTTTAGCACACCGGTTACTGGAGAAGTGTGATGCTGTCCTAAGGCTCGAAGGCACCTCCACGGTTCGCTCGTTCAAATGCACCGCGAACAAGATGGACGTTGCCGTTGACGCCAAGGCGGGCGCAGCGGTGGCCGACATGGTAAAGAGCGCAACGCTGAACGTAGCGGTAGCGCAACTCGAGTGTGGCAATAAGACCATGAACGAGCACATGCTGAAAGCGCTCAAGGCGAAGGAGAACCCGCAGATATCATGGCGGATGACCTCCTATAGGGTTGAGGGCTCGACAGTTGAGATCAAAGGCAAGCTGACGATCGCTGGCAAGGAAAATCCAATTGAGCTGCGCGGAACGGGATCGGCCGAGAACGGCATCATCCGCTTCAAGGGCAGC
>JANNJI010000664.1:0-2364 GCA_031405795.1 Gammaproteobacteria bacterium | reverse complement strand
CTTTGGCCCAGGCAGGTGGTTCGGGCGGCACCTCGGTACTTTGTTTATAATCATCGTCAATCTGCGTAATCTCTTCGCTCAAATGCCGATGCAAGGCAGGGTATTCGGCCACATCACGCCGTACCGAGGCATCGATGCGATCAAATTCCCGCTCAATAATACGCTCCGTGGCCTCCCGTCCTTGTGCCAGCAATACCTCACGATTACGTGCAATCATCCATTTTTCACCGAGCAACGCCGCGCGGGCTGACAACCGCATCGCATTATAAATAGAACGCGTTAATGAATTAATCGCAAAATGTGCGGGGGTGCGTGCGAAATACATCACTAAAACAATCACGAAAAACCAGATCATCCCCGACACATACGGGTTGGGGACAATCATGAACAGATCGGCGAAGGACATAACCTTATCTCCTATTGATGTTGTAATGGTTGATGCCGGAAGAGTGATACTACGGGGCCAGGTCCCCATCCGACTGTCGATGCGGTCACAGATACTCAGCTTATGTAGTAAGTCATTTTGAGGAGTCACTGCCAGCCTGTTGGAACACGACTGGTTTTAACTACACACTTTTTGCCAGCGCCAGATCGTAACCGTGACGTTGCACGCTCAGCGTCTTGTTATCCACGCCGCTATCAGTGTAGCTGACTTCAATCGCACTGTAACTCAGGTACAAGCGTTCGGCGGCAGCGCTCGTTTCGCGGCGGGTGTCGACCGTTCGATAAAACGTCGGCAGGCAGTGTTCAAAAGTATACGTCAAATACTCTTGAAGTTGGTTTTTTCCGGTGCGGACAAAATGGATTTTTACCTGTTTCCCCGCACTCCCGGCGACGGCTTCCCGATAAATGCCGACGCTGGCGCTGTCCTGTCTTTTGCCGATTACAATGATACTGAAAGAGGGCTTGGTGTATTCCCGATTCGCCACATTCCCGGACTCCATGCTGATTTTGCGGTATATCTCAAATGCAACAAAATCCACGGCGATCATGCCCTCGTAACCCTTTGCCGTAACATTGCCCTTGATACCGTCGTATTCCATGTAGATTGCCATGCTGATCCTGCCTTCTCGTTAAAAAATAAATGACGTTAATTTTCCCAGGCTTTATCAATCTCAATGCCAAACAATTTATTTTTCTCTATCACGTTTTTAAACGTGTTGGGGTTGTCGTCAGGGTAGTGCTCGGCGTAATAAAGCCGTGGGGAGTATGGTCTGGTAAATAGCTTGGCGTGCGGAATCTTCTCTGGGGAGAAGACAATTTTCTCCACTGGGCCGACTCTCCCGCTGCTGTATATTTTGTAGATAGACTTGGCTTTATCGACAACATCAATTTGATTGAACACGTTCATGAAATACCAGGTTTCCCCTTGAAATGGAACTGGCAGCAGTTCCGCCACGTCACTGATTACCGGGCGCAGTAATTCGGCGGCGCGGGGGCCGAGGATATAACTCGCGGCAGGAGTGTAGGTAATATCCGGATCTTTGTATTTGTCGATGTTGCGACCGTCATCGTCAAACCACTCAATCTCGGGTGGGTGCCAATTGGCGGCTTTTTTGTGGCCATCGCAATCAAAAATGCCCCTCGGAATTGTGCTTTTGCCTGCCAATAAAACTGAGTTGTCTTCGACATAGACAAATATTTTCTTATTCGCGCAATCTGGAAATATGTTATATACAATCATGTTCATACTCCTCGTATTAGCTTATCGATAGGGAATGTCCCCGCCTGCAATGACTGTGCAATATCCTGCAGGACTTCCTCGATATCCTCTTTCGTTGCGCCGGGTATCGTGGCTGCCTCACGCAGCATATAGATCACGTTGAGATGATAGATATCCGTATGGGTTTTGCTGTGGGCATAGGCATTTGGCATGTCCGGATGCGGCGTGCGCTGGACAGAACAAGGTATATACGCTCCATTGACCGCACTGTGCGGGCCGATCCCAAACTGGAGCAGGATTGTCAAAGCTTCTCTTGCCCGTTTGTCCCACCCCGCCGCCAAATGGTGCAAGTCCATGTCTTCGGGCCTTGCACCGGAATATGCACCCATATTTTTTTTGAATCGATACCTCGCCCGACGCCGGGCATTGCGCAGCTCCCGGCTGATGTTAGCCTGGAGCTCTTTTCGGGTGGTGGCAAACTCTTCTTCGGTGACGTTGATGACCCGGTCTAACAGCGAATGCGCCGCGCCCAGATTGCCGCAGGTGATTTGCAGCAAGCCTTCCAGCAGTTCTTTTTCGTCAAGATAAACGATTTCCGGTTCGTCTTAGTCGTCTTGCTTCATGGCCTTTCCCTCAAAAATAGTGCCGGCTTGTGCGATGTCGCAGGTAACGCAATACTATTCCGTCATTCGCTGCTGGAT
>JANNJI010000663.1:0-4108 GCA_031405795.1 Gammaproteobacteria bacterium | reverse complement strand
TTACCCAACGCCACCACCCTCGACGACATCGAAAAATTGTTGCCGTGGAAAGTTCAACTACCAACGGTTAACCGATAAATTTTCCTTGCTAACAGAACCCCGCGGTCGTCGCTAGAACGTCCTTCATTGATCGCTTACGATATTTCAATGTCACGATGCAGTTTTTCAGTTTTAACCAGAACATCTTTAAGTAGAGCTGCATTCTCAGTACTCGATGCAAAAAAATTAAAATCGACTGAGCTTTTGGTTGGGGGTTTTTTACCTGATTGCAACGCTTGCCATCGGTCCCAGTTCTTTTCGAGATACAACAAGCTGTCAGCAAGGTTTTCTTGTTTTGTTGTAAATTGTTTACCAACACCAGAGTTTGCACGTTTATTCATACGCAAACTCCAAACCAGAGCGAAATAAGCAACTGGGCCGAGTGAAAAAAAACTGTTCGAGGTCCAGGCAATGTACAAACAAGCAATAGATACCAGAGGGAACATCCACAGTAGTTTTACAATCAATTTACCCCGAAAATTATCACTTTCTGTACCATAAACCCCGAAAAACATGGGCACAATGGTAAAACTTATTGCGCCCATAGCAATGACGGAAACTGTCATAAAACTGATGAGTACTAAAAACCATGCTGGCATGTTTTAGAGTCCTGACTAAATACAGAGCAAACCAATCGAGCCACTCGTTGTTGCTGCGGATAACCTATCAAGATTTCTTGTGTTACCTGAATAAATTACACGTGCAACACCCGATTTAATTACGAAAAATTTTTGATTCTGTGCGTGCCGGGCAGGGCGTGATTGTGTAAATACTATATCGCGGAAACACCTTTCAAGACAGTGGTGTTACCTATCACGAAAGTATCAATTTTAATTTGTAGGACAAACCTTACAAACAATTCAATCATCGATCCAGCGCAATAAAATCCTTCTTGGCCGGTTTTGATTTTTAGCGCCGATTTTGGGGCAATTGTGAACAAAAACGCACAAATTGGCGATAAAAACATGATGCAGTTCACATTTCCAGTCATATTCTGAGTAGACAGGCATAGCCTGATATCACTATTGTTTTTTAACAAACTTTTACTATGTTTTAATTTGATTCTGCAGGATTGTTGACGTATCATAAGTCCACTTATTGTTGTACCGGGGTGATTTTTAGTTTTTTTTCTTGCAACCACAAAAGGATAGAACCATGGCTATATATCTGAAATTCGGTAACGTAAAAGGTAATGTCACTGCAAAAGGATTTGAAAAACAAATCGCAGTGGATAGTGCGCAATTTGCTGTATCCAGAAATGTCACAATGGAATCAGGCAACCTCTCCAATCGTGAATCAGCAAAACCACAACTGAGTGAAATCTCGTTGTCGAAAAAAGCGGATAGTTCTGTTGCCGCAATTTTCAAAGAAGTCGTCACTGGTGCAAGTGGTCAAGAAGCGACACTCACTTTCGTTCGCACCGGCAAAGATGGGTTGAAGGCGTACATGTCTTATGTGTTGACCAACTGTATCGTCAGCAGCTACAGCATCACCGCACAAGGTGACGCAGAACCATCTGAAAGTATCTCGCTCAGCTATTCCAAGATTGTCGTCAGCTACACCGATCATGACGCTACCAATAAAGCCGGTAGCCCAATGCGTGTGATGTACGACGTATCGAAAGGCGAAGCTGGCTAATCAATGCAGCGCATAGATAATACTGCTCTGGTGGTTCACAGAGCAGTATTGTTCTACTGCCTGGGGTTATTAGCAAAGAAAAGAACGATTGCCCGTGGACACGGGCGGACGGCTGCGGCCGTGTAATGAGAACTCAATACTATGGGTCTATTCACTCAAGATACACGCCTCATCGCCATTGAAACGCCATTGGCAAAAGATGAACTTTTGCTGACGTCGATGAATGGCACAGAAAGTATTTCGGATATCTTCACCTTTACCTTGAGCGCACTGTCTACCAATCTGGCGATTAAGCCGGAAGACATTGTCGGTAAACCGGTGACGATTACCATCCAGAACAAAATCAAACGCAAATTCAACGGCTTTATCAGCAGCTTTACCTTTGGTGAGATTCAGGCGCACAACCTGCGCGAATACCGCATGAACATGGTGCCTTGGTTATGGTTCCTCGGCAAGACCGAGAGCCGCCGGATCTTCCAGAATAAAAATACCAAAGACATCGTCAGCCTGATTTTCAAGGATCTCGGGTTCACAGATTACGAATTCAGGGCCGAGGGTGGCAAAATCCGCGAATATTGCGTGCAATACAGCGAAAGTGATTTAGCCTTTGTCTCCCGGTTGCTTGCCGAAGACGGCATTGCCTACTTCTTCAAGCATGAAGCCAAAAAGCACATGCTGATCCTGGTTGACAAGAAAAACGCCTATGAGGATTGCACTGAAACCAATTTGCTGTATTCCAAAGGCACGCATCCTGATAGCCAGATTAACAAATGGGACCACAAGTATGTCTTTACCAAGGGCGTGTGGACACTGAACGAATACAACTTCAAAGAACCCAATAAAAGTTTGTTGACCAAACCCTCCAATACCCAAAGCAAATTTGTTAACACCAAGAAATTTCAGCATTACGAATATACTGATATATATGACTTGGCCTCCGGCGAAGAACTGGTAAAGATCCGCATGGAAGCCGAGGAAGTGGCGATCAGCACGATTGAGGGTGGCAGTGATTGCAGCAGCTTTTACGCCGGTGGCAAGTTTGCCTTAAGCAAGCACGAAGCCAAGAGCGAGAAGGGCAGCTACATCCTGACCGAAGTCACGCACAGCGCCCGGGACGGCAGTTATTTTTCGGGTGAAGAGAAGGAGTCCTCGTACTCCAATATTTTCAAATGTATCCCCGCCGATGTTTTTTACCGTCCCACACCGATAGCTCGTCCAGACATGAAAGGACCGCAATCCGCAGTGGTGACCGGTCCCGCCGGTGAAGAAATTTATATCGACGAATTCGGCCGGATCAAAGTCCAGTTCATTTGGGATCGGGTCGGCAAAAAAGACGAACACAGCTCCTGTTTCCTGCGTGTGATGCAATCCTGGGCCGGTAATCAGTGGGGTGCCTCGTTCATCCCGCGCATCGGTCACGAGGTCATCGTCACCTTCCTCGATGGCAATCCGGATCGACCCATCGTCACCGGCACGGTGTATAACGGCGCGAATAAACCCGTGTACCCGTCCAAGACCCAAAGCGGCGTCAAGACCCGTTCCACCAAAGGTGGCACACCCGAGAACTTTAATGAATTACGTTTTGAGGACTTAAAAGGTTCGGAGCAGATTTTTATCCATGCGGAAAAGAACCTGGATACGGAAGTGGAGAACGATGAGACGCATACCGTTGATCACGACCGTACCAAAACCATCAAGCACGATGAAAATTCGTTTATTAACCATGATCGGAATAAGACGGTTGACAATAATCAGACGGAAACTATTGGCAAGAATAAAACGATAACCGTAGGCGAAAACCATTCGGAAGATGTCTCCAAGAACATGACTATTCGTGTTGGCATGGACTTGAAAGAGGCGGTGGAAGGGAAATACCTCGAGAACGTCACCAAAGAATACGTCTTGCGAGCAAAGACGATTACGATGGAAGCGCAAGACAAAATCACCTTAAAAACAGGTGCAGCGCAAATTGTCATGAGTAGCAACGGCGACATCACGATCAGCGGTAAGACCATCAATGTGAAAGGTTCCGGTGAAGTAATTATCAAAGGCAGCAAGGTGTTAACCAATTAAGTGTTGTTAACGAGTGAAACAAACAGACATCGATACGGCCGTATTTCAAAATGAGACCTCGCAAACCGTATCGACCATCGCCCCGGGTGAAATCATCATCGGCTCGCTGGTCGGTATCAATGCCCAGGGGCAGCCGCTTGTTGAATATCCTGAAAGCCCCGTAAACCAGCCACTGGCTGCGATGTCCACTCTGGGCATTACCCAGCATCACATCGGTCGTCAAGTCGCACTGTTATTTGCCAATGGCAATCCGCAAAGCCCGGTCATCATGGGGATCATCCACAGCCCATTGCATGATTTAATTACCGCCTATGAGATGACACCTGTTTCTATGACTGACGCGACAGAGACTGACTCA
>JANNJI010000662.1:0-13079 GCA_031405795.1 Gammaproteobacteria bacterium | reverse complement strand
GCGGCCTTTTGCAAGGCAGCAAAATCCAGCACCCCGTCCGCACACAACAACAGGGATTCATTAAAGGCGAGAGTGCCCGCCGAGCCGAAAATATTTATCGCGTTAATCAGCTCACGCTGCGACTCGGTCGTAGGTGCGGTACAGATAATCATCAGTGAAAAACACCCATTGATTTCATGCGCTCAATGCCATTGACAAATGCCTGTTTGATCGCCGCAATGTCTGCATCGGTGTGTGCCGTGGTAAAAAACATCGGGCGGCCAGGAAAAATGTGGATGCCGTTAATCCGCATGTCGGCAAATAACAGATCACTATAGGCCACGTCTTCCTTGAATTTCAGATACATCAACGAACTGAACTGGCCAATTTCCATCGGCAGGTTGTTGTACTTGAAAATCAGATTCATGTCGCGGGCAAAATCTTCGGCCTTTTCGCTCACGCGCTTTTGCAGATCATTTCCCTGCTCACGCAAATACTTAAGCACCGCCATGGAGGTAGCCAGCGCCAGCGGGTGACGCACAAAGGTACCGGCAAAATACGTTACACCCACTTCCGGCGCAGAGTCATCGCCAAATTGCCAAAAGCCGCCATCGAGCGTATCCAGATATTTGCGACTACCGCCGATAATACCAATGGAAATGCCACCGCCTATTACCTTGCCATAAGTGGCAATGTCCGCCTTCACACCGAAATATTCCTGCGCACCGCCCAGGCCGACCCGGAAACCGGTAATCACTTCATCCATGATAAAAGCAATCTCATGTTCCTGGGTCAATTTCCGTAATTCCAGCAGGAACTCACGCGGTTGCAACGACGGATTGCGGCTTTGCACTGGTTCAATCAAGACACCAGCGATGTCATCGGCATTCTCGCGAATAATTTTCAGTGACTCGGGGTCACCGTAATCAAGAATCAGCATATTCGCTGTGGCCCCGGCCATGATGCCCGCGGCAGCCGGACGGCCTTTTTTATCCGGACCCGGCCGCACAATCACCTCGTCCACAATACCGTGATAGGCACCGTTGAACATGACCATGGTGTTGCGGCCACTCGCCGTGCGTGCCATACGAATCGCGCCGAGCACCGCTTCCGATCCGGTATTACAAAACGCAAACCTGTCCAGCGGTATGGTGTCAGCGAGTAATGTTGCCAGCTCACCGGCTAACGGATGTTGCGGGCCGATTTCAATCCCTTTATCCAACTGGTCTTTCATCGCCTTCACAATAAAATCCGGTGAGTTACCGAGAAAATTGGAGCCGTAACCGCACAGCGTATCAATATATTCATTGCCGTCCAGATCCCAGAAGCGGCTGCCTTTGGAACGGTTTACCACGATGGGATAAACCATTTCTTTTATTTCCGGACTGAATCCCGAGGTCGTACGCGGATCGGCCAGCACCCCACGGTGCGCTTGTGCATGGGCCTTTGATGATTTGGTTTTTTCCATGTATTCCTGCATCACTGCATGAATCTTCGATTTCTGCGCATCCGTAAATTTAAATTCCTTTTTGTCGAGACTGATACGCGTCTGTGCACCAAAGGGCTTGGCTTTTTCTTTCTCGGTGGCTGTTATTGTATTGACAGTGACCGATTGTGGTGTCGGCGCGGCGTGCAGCCCAGGCTGCACACCTGTATACGTGGCGCCACTGAGTATGCCCAACTGCTGAGTTATCAGTTGCAACTGTTGTGCAATTAATGCGTGCATGCTTGTGCCACCCGCCATGTTCGGCATCACGCCAGACACCGTCATTGGATTCGGTATTGCAACCGACGCACTTGCGACAACCGGGGCTGCCGCCTGTGGCAGTTTTGCTGGATCAGCATTGTCCGCTACAAAACCAGCCAAAGCGTCAAACGTTCCCAGGTCCTGCATCAAACGGCGAAAAGGAAGGTCCACTTTGAATTGATTTTTTAATTTTAATGAGATTTGAGTGAGCACCAGGGAATCCATGCCCAGATCCAGAAACGCGACGTCATTGGTGACACTCGCGAAGTCTTCGCCGGATTGATCAGTAAATATGTTTTTCAGGCTGGTAATCACTTGATCTTTGATGGCCATAACGTTTCCTGTGGTAATTGATCCGATCTCGGCGGATGGCATGGTTAAATTTGACAAATATTCGCTTGGGTATGACATGTTCTGTATTGGTGTGGCTTGCGCTGCGGGCGCATCAATCCAATAACGATTACGTTTAAATGGATAAGTTGGCAATGGAATTCGCTTGGGTTTATAACCTTGGTGTAAAGCGCTCCAGTCAATATCAATCCCTTCCTGCCAGAGCATCCCCAGTGACTTTAACCAATTCGAATATTCTTCCCCGCTGCCATCCACACCACTGGCAATTCGTGGATGGCTGATGCTGCGGGTACTATTGAACAGCGTCCGGCCCGGACCAACTTCAAGCAACACGTAGTCGTCTTGCGCAATACTGTTAACCGCCTGATAGAATCGTACCGGTTGGCGAATCTGTTCGCTCCAATATGCACTGCTACGCATCGCGTGTATTTTGTCACCCGTTTTGCTACTCACAATCGGTATTTTTGCATCCCGAATACTGATGCCTTTGACAAATGATAAAAATTCATCCGCCGCCGGTTGCATACTCGCCGAGTGAAAGGCGTGGGAGGTATCCAGCAATTTCGATTGTATCTCCGCCGCCGCCAACGCAGCCGCCATTGTTGCCAGTGCCGCCTGCGGACCGGACACAACCGTCGCCTGCGGTCCGTTAAACACGGAAATTTCACAACCCTCCGGCAAAAATCGCCGCGTGTTCTCTTCGTCACTCATTACCGCCAGCATTGCCCCCGCCGCCATGCTAAACATTAATTCCGCGCGTCTGGCCACAAGCGCTATTGCATCAGGTAATGAAAACATTTCCGCCACCGTCGCGGCGGTATATTCACCGATACTATGCCCGATCATCGCGGTGGGTTTAACACCCAGCGAAATCCAAAGCCGGGCCAGAGCATACTCAATGGTAAACAGCGCGGGCTGTGTGTAACGAGTTTCAGACAGCAAGGATTTTCTCGTCCCATCTTCCAGGTCTGAAAAAATCAACTCGCGCAGATCCAGACCGATTAACGGTGTGAACTGTTCGGCGCAGTCATCAAACGTTTCCCGGAATAGCGGCTGGTTAAAATAGAGCTGGCGACCCATGTTCAGTGTTTGGGCGCCCTGTCCCGAAAACATAAAGACAACGCCAGCAACTTTATCAGGTGATTGCTTAACAGCAGCAGCTGGCCCCACGGTAATGGCATTGTGAGGAATACTTGCTACCGTAAAACTGCGATACTTGAAGTAGCTGCGGGATACCTGTGTTGTGTAGGCCGCATCTGCGCATTGCTCAGGCACCAGTTGCAAAAGCGCCGCGCCGATGTTTGCCATGTAAATTGCAGCGACTTCTGGGTCTTTTGCCGAGACCGGAATCAGTTGCGGGCGGAGATCGCGTGTGCGCATTGGTGATGCGGGCGGTTGCGTTACGATCACATGGGCATTGGTACCACCAACACCGAACGAACTGACACCTGCCAGCAAGAGTTGATTGCCCGGCGCGATCCATTCCTGTTGCGCTGCACATACCATAAATGGCATGTGACTAAAATCAATGTGCGGATTGGGTGCGGTAAAGTGCAACGTCGCAGGAAGTTTACGATGCTTCAATGCTAGCGCAGTTTTGATCAACCCTGTCGCACCAGCAGCTGACACCAAATGACCGACATTGCTTTTTACCGAACCAATCAAACATGGCACAGAACGTTGTCTCGCCGTTGCCGTATCACTAAAGGCCCGCGCTAATGCCTCAAGCTCAATGGGATCGCCCAGTGGCGTGGCGGTACCATGTGTCTCGACATAACTGATGTCATCAGAACTGCATTGCGCATCAGCCAGTGCGGTCTTAACGACCTCTGCCTGACCGGTGACACTGGGCGCGGTGAAACTCGCCTTGGTCGCGCCATCATTGTTTACCCCGACACCGCGGATCACGGCGTAAATCGTATCGCCATCATTAACGGCATCGCGCAGTCGTTTGAGCACCACGATGGCAACACCGCTATTGAACGTGGTGCCGCTACTGTCCTTTTCAAACGGTCGCGTGCTGCCATCACGTGACAACATGCCGCCTTCCTGATAAAGGTAACCGGCGCGCATCGGTGTCTGCAGGCTAATACCACCTGCCAACGCCAGATCACACTCACCGGTGCGCAGACTTTTTACCGCCGCAACAGTAGTGACTAACGAGGTTGAACAAGCGGTATTGATGCTGAGGCACGGACCCTTGAGATTCAGTTTAAAAGCAGTACGCGTTGCAAGATAATCCTTGTCGTTGGCAAACTGCATGGGCAATGCACCTAACGGACCTTCAATACCGTGTTTTGGCAACACATGATACAGGTAATAACCATTGTGACCGCTGCCTGCAAAGACTCCTATACGATTATTCGCTTGCGGATAGTAGCCCGCGTTTTCCAGCGCCTTCCAGGCCTCTTCCAGAAACACGCGCTGCTGCGGATCAGTAATTTCGGCTTCCAGGTGACTGATCCCAAAAAACGCGGCATCAAAACACTCATGCTCATCGACAATGCCGCGAGCATAAACATAATCTGAATTATCGCGAGCCACCTGTTGCGCCGGTGGTTCCAGATCGGCGAACTCAAAATGCGCAATGCTTTCCTTGCCGTCAAGCAGATTTTGCCAGAACGTTGCCACATCCCTGCTACCGGGGAAACGGCCACTCATGCCGATGATGGCAATATCCGAATCAACAACATTCGCCGTATTGCGGTTCTTTATTTGAGCGCGTAGCTGTTGTTGTGATTGCAACTGTCGGGCAGCGAGTAATGTGGTTAAGCCGCCAAACGTGGGGGCCTCGAAAATATCGACTGCCGTTAGTTTTACCGGGAGTTCGGAGCGTGCGCGCGTTACCAGACGCATATATAAGAGTGAGGTACCACCCATATCAAAAAAATTATCCTGGTCATGCACCTGTGCAGTACCCAATATCTCACACCACAGGCTCTGCAATGTTGCTTGCCAGCTGTCACGTGTGGTTTGTGCCACCGTCGTTGCAAACACCTTGGGTAACGCCGCTCTGTCCACTTTGCCATTTTGAGTTAATGGCAGTTGTGCCAGCGCGATCACGTCAGATGGAATCATATAGTCGGGCAAATGCTGCGCCAGCCCGGATTTCAGACCCGCCGCGATGACAGGATCATCGACAACCACAAACGCGACCAACACCTTGTCGCCATAACTGTTGATGTCTACTTGCGTGTGCGCTTGTGTTACACCGGCTAACGCCAGCAATTGCGCATTAATCTCACCGAGCTCAATACGGTGACCGCCGATTTTTACTTGCTCATCCACTCGACCGATATAACGGATCAAACCATCCTTGTCGGCCTGAACGATATCACCGGTTCGATAAACGCGCGTTTTCTTTTTGCCAAACACGCCTTCGCAGAATTTGTCTTTGGTTTGCTCGGACAGATGACGGTAACCCTTGGCCAGACCATCGCCGGCGATCAGCAATTCACCCTCCACTCCCGGTTTGACCTGCTTCAAGTCCGCATCAACAACATACAGCTGGGTATTATGAATGGCATAACCGATCGGGATCGTTATCCAGTCATCCGGTATCGGTCTGGGTAGCGGATAGCAACAGGCGAACGTGGTGGTTTCAGTTGGCCCGTAACCATTCACAAATTGCACATCCGGCAGCTGTTGTTGCGCCTTGCGCAGGTGGGAAATCGACAGCGCCTCACCCCCGGCAAGTATCTCGCGCAAACCCAGATCGGGCGAAAGCATTTTATTGTCGATCAACCAATTAAAATAAGATGCAGTCAACCATAACGAAGTGACATCCTGTTCCTTGATCACCTTACTCATCACTTCAGGATCGGGAATGTGTTTAAAATCGTAGATGACACAGGTGCCACCGTTCAGCAGCGGTCCCCATATTTCCAGGGTCGAAGCATCGAAGGTTAACGGCGATACTTGCAGGAAGTTGGTGTGTTCGCCAAACCGAATATAGGTATTGGCCGGATCAACCAGGCGCAGCACACCGCTTTGCTTTACTTCCACCCCTTTTGGTTTCCCTGTCGAACCCGAGGTATACATGATGTAAAGCGATTCGTTCGCTGATGGTTTGGGTAATATCGAGGAAGGGACAACGGCTAATCTGTCTGTAATGTGAATTATCCTGATAGCGGATGTTAGTTTATTCACAGCCAGATCGGAGATGCATAACAACACACGCGCATCCGTGTCGGTCAGCATGAAATCGAGGCGTTCAACGGGGTAATTAAAATCCAGCGGGACGTAAACCGCACCCAGGCGCACTATCGCCAGCATGGCGGCAATTGTCGCCGCCATATGCCGGGCTTCAATCGCAACCGATTGACCCGTCACCACGCCGTTGGCGAGCAGCTGTTCGCAAATGCGATCAGTCCATTGCAGAAGTTCATGATAACTAAGACGATCAACGACGTTACCGTTGTTGTCGGTTTGAACAATAGCCAGTTTGTCCGGCAAGCGCCCGGCCTGATGCTTAAACCCCTCAAAAACAGTTTTGATCATTTTGTTCTAATCACTGGTATCTGTCTGTAACGGAATTGACTAATAATCGTAGCCAAACAAAAGCCGCTACAAAAATATCCACTTCCGGGAAAAATACAATGAATGAAAAGACCGGCTCTTAATACGCAACCTTACTGTGGAATATCGCTGAATCACTGGAATAGCAGACAGCCAGAACACTCTGGCATACTGACCCAACAACGCGGACATTTCGCACCCCTCAAAACTCTCCGTAGTAACAACAACTTAGCATGCCCGTATCACCCCAAATAGAATCATCCGGTATGTTGGCACTGCTCGCCATAAGGCATCTTATCGGCATGTATTTAATGCAGCTTAAGCGTGAGTCATTATTTCCTGGTAGCTGCCGATGCGCCTGATCCGGCCATCCGCCAGATCGACGATTTGCGTGCAGCTCTTGAGTGTTGTCAGCCGATGGGCAACCATCAGTATGGTGAGGTTCTCGCTCAGACTCTCAATGGCCTGCATCACCGCCAGTTCGGTCTCGTTGTCCAAGGCGCTGGTGGCTTCGTCGAAGATGATAACGTCAGCCTGTTTATACAGCGCACGCGCGATACCGATGCGCTGACGCTGGCCACCGGACAAGCGGATACCGCGCTCACCGACCATGGTCCGATATTGTTTGGGCCAGGTCTCGATGGTCTCTGCAATCTGCGCCTGTCGTGCGGCCTGCTGTACGCGCGCATGATCAATATGTTCTTTGGCTACGCCAAGCGCGATGTTTTCCTCGATAGTCGAGTCGGCAAGAAAGATGGCCTGCGGCACGTGCGCGATGTGCGCCTGCCAGGCCCGATGGTTATCCGCTGTGATCGGCCTGCCATCAATCTCCAGCGTACCCTGCGTAGGTTGCAACAGACCCATGACAATATCCAGCAGCGTACTTTTACCACTCCCGGTGGCGCCAATAAAACCAATGCGGCTGCCCTTGGTGATGGTGAGATCGAGATGATTGAGTATCCATGGTGCATCCGCTACATAACGAAACGAAAGCTGTTTCAGCTCAATCTGCTGCTGAAACGGCAGCGGCTCATGTGAAGACTGGTGTAAATATTCCGGAAGCGGCTGATCCAATAAATCCAGCGTATCATTCAGTGACGCCTGCCCGCTGCGCATGGAAGTCCATCCTGCATACGCCAGTTGCAAAGCGGGTAACATGCGCTGCGCACCCAGTGCCAGGGCACCCAACACGGGGATGGCCGTCGCAATGCCACCCGCTTGCTGGGCAAGACCATAAGCCAGGATAACAATGAGCAGCATGCCAAGCGCTTCAATACCGAAGCGGGGGCTTTCGCGGATGAACTCATCGTTGCCCTGCGCACGGCGCAGCGGGATGTCGGCGTTGCGGTAGGTCTTGCAATAAGTCTCCTGCGTGCCGTCAATCAGCACATCACGGATGCCGCCTAACCCTTCCTGCAAGGCCTTGACGACCTGAACCGATTCGCGCGCAATACGTTGGCTATCGATCAACAAGCGCTTGCGTGACAGCCGGATGATCAGGGCATAAATCACACTGAAGCCGCCGAAGGCAGCTAAGGCAATGACAGCATTAATAGATAACAGGGCGAACAGGATGACACTCAGCATGATGCTGGCGCTGGACATGTTCAGGATCGGCTGGATAGTGGAAAAGATAACGCCATTGGTCTTGTTGGTGATGCCAGCAATCACTTCGCTGCTGTTTCTGGCGACATGCACTGCATAGGTCTGGTAGAGCGTGCGACGGTAGATGCTGATACTCATGTCGGCGCCGATTGCAAAGGAAAGGCGGATCTTCGCCCACAGCAACAGCATACGCATCATCCCCGCCAACAGAATTGCGACACCGAATACAACCGTCAGTGGAAACAAGAGTTGCCTTGGCTCGGTGAGATCAAGCGCCTGAATAAAGGGCTGGGCGAGATGATGCTCAAACACACGCTCGGGTGCCGTGAGCATACCCAGAAAAGGCAACACCGCGCCAATGCTCAACACCTCCGCGAACGAGGCCAATATCATCAGGACAAACAGCAAGCCGAACTGGGTACGTCGACGTATGGATATGTGATGCCAAAGGCGTCTGAGGAGAAGAGGAATAGGTTGAGTAGTTTGCATATGGGTTTCACTTGGTTAATGACGGCTATCTGCAGCATCCCAGCCTAACAGATATTTATATCGTACAAAATATGCCGGAACTTGACCATAGCTTGGATCGAACATAGTGACATGCAGCATGTCCGGCAACATTGCATCGTGGTTTCGAATGGTAAAAACTATTGCGCTTTGGCGCCGTTTATTTTCAGTTTTATTCTGGTTCATTTCAACTTGCTATTTCACCCGTTCGAATAGCCAAAACATTGTTCTCTGGCGCGGTTATTAAAAGACAGATAATAAAAATATTTTTAATTGATGATGGCTCATATGCCCAGTAATTCATCGCGCCAACCAACCGTTAATATTAAACCACGAAACTTATGTGTATAAATTCCTCGATCGGTTGCGCTGTTTAATAACAAAATACAGCGATCTTTATCATATGTATAATCACGCACCGGAGCCTGGCAAACCAGCTCAATACTATGGCGTGATATTCCTCGTATTTCATCTTTTGCGAATTGGCGAAAACGATTGTTGTGGGAACAATACACCTCAATCGCAGTTCCTTTATCGAAGTCACCGCGAATGCATTCTTCAATGACGTATCGTTCGATATTTATATTATATTTAATGTCCTCCTCTTTGGTCTCCTCCTTTCGAGTTGTCATACCAGACACTAATAAGATAAGACTTGTTTGCAAAATATCATCCAGTGACACCTGCATTACTTTATGGTGAATCTGGCCCATTTTTATAAATTCCTCATTACACATTTCAGCAATACAGAATTTTTCAAAACCGGCGGGTTCATTTTATTTGTATATCAAGGTTCAGTTGACTTGAAGTGGCACAGTTAATTTCTCAAATAATCGGGATAGAATGCACACAGAACATATAACTCAGCTAAATATTGTCTTTAGATAACTCAATGATTCTTTCATTACTTGACACTATGGTTCTGGCCATAGTCTGAATCAGTTTTTGCACAATATCAGGTCGAATAGCGAGTATACTGCGGAAATTTTCGCTTGCGGCGACAAGGGTATCGCAATCGGATGTTGCAATAATTGTAGCGGTACGCTTTGTGTGAGTTAATGCAGCAATAGCACCGAATATCTCATCTTTCTTGATTTTCCCCACTTCTTTATTATTACTCATCACTTTGACAGTGCCATTCAATAGCGTAAAAACTTCATCGCCTTCAGTGTCCTCTTGAATAATAACATCGCCTTTTTTGTATACGCGAAATTCCGGAAGATACTCGGTGTCTTGCCGGCTAAAATAACACATGAGTAATTGATAGCTTTGACTCAGGCAGGACAGGTACTGGTTCCAGATTTGAAATTTCGCTTTATCGGTGGCGATGGTATCCATAAATTGTTGCCCATCATATTCATCAACGGTGGCAGGAAAGTCAGTATCGTAGCTGGTTACTTTGAGATGCGCCAACGCATCGGCATTCACCAGATCGCCCTTTTCGTGAATAACGATTAGCTGCTCATCAAATATTTCATTGATTTCGCCTTGTTTAATAAGATAGATAGACTTGGATTGCGGGTCAATGGGATTGTCGACATCGATGATAAGGTCTGTTGATTTAATCGTGCAGTTTTTCAAAAGGTCTGGGACGAGTGACTGGCATTCCTGCCATAAGGCTTCACAACTTTCTGGAACAATAAGATTATGATACATACAATTCACTCTGGTTGAATATAGTGATTAATTAAAGCAAACTTTTGGCCAGGAGTACACCTTAATATCCATCCACCCTCTATATTTATGACAAAACCAGGGGCAGAACACGGACTCTATTTGCCCGGTCCCGGCAGGCATAGGAACACCACCACGACAAACGCGCCATAGTCCGTTACATCAAACATGCAGTCATTTTTATAAAACGTGTATCCGTTGTAATTGAGGTTCTAAGGGAACCCAGACCATCGCAGGCGATGTGAACAACACGGCGTTCACTGGGTTTTCACAACAATGATAAATAAAACCTCAGTTGCTATCGTCAACACCAAAATTTTCGCGATAGTTTTTTGGCATCACCCCGAAGCGCCGCTCAAAGGCGCGGCTGAATGCGTCGGCACTTTTGAAGCCCACAGAGCGTGCAATCCATTCAATAGATGCGCGTGTCATCGTCAGGCGTCGACGTGCTTCATCCATTCGTTGGGCCTCAACGAAGCTGCCCGGTGTAATACCGAGAGCGTCGGTGAATTGGCGGCTGAAATGCCGTGGTGATAACTTGATTCGTTCCGCCAGTATCTCCACCGATAAGGTCTGATCCAAATGGGCGGAGATCCAAGCGATCAGATCCGCGAACCGATCAACGGTTTTCGCCTGGAATCGCAGTGGCTCTGAATATTGATCTTGCCCTCCAGACCGGCGGATATAAACAACGAGTTCCCGGGCAACGGACAAGGCGACGGTCGGGCCGTAGTCTTCCTCGATTAATGCCAACGAAAGATCGATTCCGGATGTGACGCCAGCCGATGTAGAAAACTTGCCGTCCTTCACGAATAAGGCGTTTGCATCGACATTCAATTTTGGAAATCGTTGTGCCACATCTCGTGCAAAGGCCCAATGCGTCGTAACACGCCTTCCATCGAGTAAACCTGTGGGGGCAAGCCCATAAATGCCGGTGCATACGCTCACGATGCGTTGACTCGCTTCGGCTCGGCTCAGCAGCCATTGCGCAATCTTGGAATTGGCGTCCGGGATACGTAGTCCACAACCGCCGGGGATCAGAATAGTGTCCAAGGGCGGCGCAGATTCGAGTGTGTGATGTGCTTGAAACACAACGCCCGACTCCGCCACAAAAGGTTCATGATTCAGACCGATGACAACGAGGTCGTAACCAGGACGTTTCTCGCCCGCGCCGGTGTCAATGGCGACAGCCGCGAATGCTTCCATGGGTCCGATGAAATCAAGCGCGGTAACGCCTGGAAATCCAAGCACGCCGATTCGTCGACGATTGGTTGAGGTGGGTTCCATAGTGAAAATACTGCACGAACGCTTGTCCGTCTGCAATGACATTATTCCGACAATTTCGGACTTTGCGGACACACAAGCGAAATGAATACATAAGGTAAGCCTCGAATTGCCGCCTGCACCCACGAATATACCCGTGCACAATGATACTCACCTAAGCCGCTGACCAAACGGATAACCCTTGCCTTCTGATTCAGACAACGTCGCTATTATTCATCAAACGAATCAGGAGCGTTTTCAGGCGATAGCAGATTTTTTTACAACGAAATCTTGACTCTCCCCTTAGGGAAGACCCTAGGCTTATGTCACATTTAATTTAACCAGAGGAGAGCAAGATGAAAAGCCTATTCCCGGATATTTGTTCGGATGCACTGCAAGAATCAAAAAAGTTTTACACAGAGCTGTTTGATTTTAACGTCCTGTTTGACATTGGCTGGTATATTCAGTTATGTTCACCTCACGATGCGAACCTGCAAATCGCCTTTGTCGACCGACAGCACTCAAGCGTGCCAAAATGGTATCAGCAGAAACCCAATGGTGTTTTTATAACGGTCGAAGTGAGCGACAGCGATGACAGCTATCGGCGGGCACAACAACGAGGGTTCGAGATAAAAAAGGAAATTTGCAGTGAACCCTGGGGACAACGGCATTTTTTTACGATTGACCCAAACGGACTGCTTGTCGATGTCTTCCACATGGTGGAAGCAGACCCGGAATTTCTGAAAGCCCATGGCTTGTAAAAATCGGTAAAAAACCAAGAGTAGTGTCATCATGCAGCAGAACCTCATGCCGATCGGCCGCTTCGCAAAAAGTTGTCGCTTAACCATTAAGGCCTTGCGTCACTATGATGAGATCGATCTACTAAAACCGTGTTATATCGATCCTGTTTCAGGTTATCGATTTTATGCGCCACACCAAGCGCGCAAGGCGGTCATGATCGGCATGCTGCGTTCCCTGGACATCCCCATCCCAACCATCAAAGTGTTAATTGACACGGAGGACACTCAGTTCAAACCTATATTGATCAAAGAACAGCAACGCATAAAAAAAGATATCGAAAAAAAACAGCGCATCCTCAAATCCTTGCAACGCATCACCGACCAGGCACGGATTATTCCCTATACAGTCGCTATCCGCCAAGAACCGGGTTATTTTGTTGCTAAAATGAGCTGCATTACCGTGACAGAGTGTATGCTCGAAGACTCCGCCAAATTAGTCTATGACTTGTATGCTGAATTGCAGAAATACGAGCGCGGCTTTGAACACCCCGTCATGTGTATCAATGAAGACCCCGACAAACAAGAAAACATTCTTGTGCACGCGTGTATTGGTGTCGTAGAACCCTATCCGCAACTGACCAATGCCCAAATTGTTGAAATCCCCGGCGGTCCAGTTGCTTGGCTGATGCACGAAG
>JANNJI010000661.1:0-6287 GCA_031405795.1 Gammaproteobacteria bacterium | reverse complement strand
GTACGCAATTATCTGGATTGGTTGGTGAATGTACCTTGGCGCAAACGCACTAAAGTCCACCACGATCTTGCCTTTGCAGAGCAGGTGCTGGACGAAGATCACTACGGGCTCGATAAGGTAAAAGAACGCATTTTGGAATATCTTGCCGTTCAGCAGCGTATGAAAAAGCTTAAAGGGCCGATTTTGTGTCTGGTTGGACCGCCTGGCGTAGGTAAGACCTCACTGGGGCAGTCGATTGCGCGTTCTACCAATCGTAAATTTATCCGTATGGCACTGGGAGGTGTGCGAGATGAGGCTGAAATTCGTGGCCATCGTCGCACTTACATCGGCTCGATGCCAGGCAAGATCATTCAAAACCTGTCGAAGGTCGGCACACGGAATCCGTTGTTCCTTCTCGATGAAATTGACAAAATGGCCATGGATTTTCGTGGTGACCCTGCGGCAGCGTTACTGGAGGTGCTGGATCCCGAACAAAACCACACCTTCAACGATCACTATCTCGAAGTGGATTATGATCTTTCTGACGTAATGTTTGTTGCTACTTCAAATACCATGAATATCCCAGCCGCGTTGTTGGATCGTATGGAGGTAATCCGTCTTTCCGGTTACATAGAAGATGAAAAAATCAATATTGCTACCCGCTACTTAATTAAGAAGCAGATGAAGAATAATGGATTGAAGGATGCTGAAATTGACATCACGGAATCTGCCGTACGCGATATCGTTCGGTATTACACCCGTGAGGCGGGCGTACGCAATCTCGAACGCGAGATTGCGAAGATTTGCCGTAAGGTCGTCAAGGAAATCAGCTTAAATCCGCAATTAGAAAAAGTTGTCGTCAAGGCAGATGAACTGGAGAAATACCTGGGTGTGCAACGCTTCCGGTTTGGTCGTGCCGATGAGAAAGATCAAATCGGGCAGGTTACTGGGCTTGCCTGGACTGAAGTGGGTGGCGAACTATTGACGATAGAAACAGCGGTGATGCCGGGTAAAGGCAAGCATAATGTTACCGGGCAATTGGGTGATGTGATGAAGGAGTCCATCCAGGCGGCGCTGACCGTGGTTCGCAGTCGTTCGCAATTGCTGGGCATTGAGCCTGATGTCTTCGAAAAGAATGATATCCACGTGCATGTGCCGGAGGGTGCGATACCCAAAGATGGGCCGAGTGCCGGTATCGGCATGTGTACCGCATTGGTATCCGCGTTAACACGAATTCCAGTGCGTGCGGATGTTGCAATGACCGGTGAGATTACCTTGCGTGGTGAAGTACTGCCAATTGGTGGACTTAAAGAAAAACTGTTGGCCGCGCGTCGGGGCGGTATCAAGATTGTATTAATTCCGGAAGAAAATAAACGTGATTTGAAGGAAATTCCGGATAATGTCAAAGCCGATTTAGATATTCGTCCGGTGAAGTGGATAGATCAAGTATTGGAAGCGGCCCTGCAATCCGTACCAAAGCCCTTGCCACCTAAACAAGAAGACAAGGCTGTTGTTACTCAGGAAAAGACTGACGCTACGAGTACACAGACACTGATTCGTCCGCATTAGTCAAGTGCTTATTTATTGCTAAATGCGAAATCGTACGCTTGACCTGGTAGTCGGGTGGTTGGTATAAAGTTTAGCGAATTTTCACGATCACACCGCCTTTTCACCAAGGCGGTGTTTTTTCAAGAATAACCACCAAATCAGAAAGAGGAACTTCCATGAATAAAACCGAACTTATTGATGCCGTTGCGCAAAGTGCGGATATTTCCAAAGCTGCAGCAACCCGTGCTGTTGATACCATTATCGAGCAAATTACTGATACCCTGAAAAAAGGGGAGCAGGTGGTTCTCGTCGGGTTTGGCACATTCGCCGTCAAAGATCGTGCAGCACGCAAAGGACGTAACCCGCAGACGGGCCAGGCCATCGATATTCCTGCCGCAAAAATCCCTGGTTTTAAGGCTGGAAAAGCGCTGAAGGATGCCGTAAACTAGCGCGCCTTTCGGGTGCTTAGCTCAGCTGGGAGAGCATCGCCCTTACAAGGCGAGGGTCGTAGGTTCGATCCCTACAGCACCCACCAGCTTCTGTTGGTAATGTGGAGTCCCAACTCCATTGGTTGGCTTCTAAAACAACTCCTGCCCCTGGTTTGGATTATTTTGTTTGGATTGCCAGTCGGTATTGATGATTAGGAGCGGTAGTTCAGCTGGTTAGAATACCGGCCTGTCACGTCGGTGGTCGCGGGTTCGAGTCCCGTCCGCTCCGCCATTTTCACACCGTTAGGGCGCTGCTTCGCAAGAACTGCGCCTTTTTCGTTTAGCACAGGGAATAAAACACTATGCTGGAACTCATACGCAATCATGCCAAGGGCTTCGTGACTTGGTTTATTCTCGGTCTGGTTATACTCGCACTCGCTTCATTTGTGTTAACCGGTTATAGCTTGAATTCGATCAAAGACTACGTCGCCATGGTTAATGGCGAAAAGATTAACGAGCGCGACTATCAGAGTGCCTATAATAATTATCAACGTGCCTTACAACAAAATTTAGGCGCAAATTATCGCCCTGATTTGATTAACGAAGAATTTCTAAAGCAGACAGTTGTTAATGGTCTTGTTGATCGAGAATTAATGCATCAGTTGCTGGATGAGGCTGGATTTCGTGTTGGTCCACAACAAGTTTCCAGTGAGATGGGTAAAATTCCGGTATTTCAGGGGGTCGACAACAAATTTTCTGATGATGCATTCAATGCCACCCTCAAACGGATGGGGCTGACAAAGCAACTCTTCCAGCAACAATATGCCTACGACCTTTCTTTACAGCAGTTGAATGACGCGATTGGCAAATCAACGTTTGCTGTGGCGTACCAGGCGGATGATTATCAACGCTTGGAAAAACAGCAACGTGATATTGGTTACGCGCAGATTGCCCATGAAAAATTTAGTGGCAGCGTCAAGGTTACTGATGACGAAGTCCAAACCTATTACAGCACGCACGGCGCTGAGTTTATGACGCAGGAAATGGTCAAGGTTCAATATGTTGAACTGCACAAGCAAGATATCGCCAAGTTGATTTCGCTAAGCGATGCTGAACTCAAAAAACAATATGACGAAACCAAGGCTGTTTTTTCCAAAGATGATTTTGCTTCGGCGGAAAAGAAGATCAAAGACATTGAGCGACGCAGCAAACAAGGGGAATCATTTGAGAAATTGGCGAGCCAGTTTTCTGAAGATCCCGGTTCAGCTAAATCAGGCGGGGATTTGGGTTTTTTTGGCCCCGGAGCCATGGTCAAGCCGTTTGAGGATGCAGTGTTAAAATTGAAGCCGGGGGAAATCAGCAAGCCTGTGCAATCCCAGTTTGGGTTTCATTTGATTAAACTCGAAGAAATCAAAAAAGAAAAGCCGGAACAACGCCGTGCCCGTCATATTTTAATAAAACCCGGCAAAATTACTACACCCTTCGAACAGGTCAAAGAAAAGGTTCGGCACGATCTGCAATTAGAACGCGCTGAACAACAATTTTATGAACAGGCGGATAAACTCGATAAATTGGCGTACCAGTCTCAAGATTCGTTGGAACCTGCGGCAGAACAATTGAAGCTGGTGATTAAAGAAAGCGATTTCTTTAGTCGGCAGGGCGGGGATCAGATATGGGGCAATCCGCAGGTGAAGGACGCAGCATTTAGCGACAGTGTGTTGCATCAGGGTCACAACGGTGAGGTGATTAAACTCAGCGATAGTCACGTCATCGTAGTACGTTTAAAGACCCATAAACCGGCCGAACTGAAACCGCTGGAACAGGTAAAGGCTACCATTGATATGCGTTTGCGTAGTGAAAAGGCGAAAGATGCCGCCTATGTGCAGGCAAAACAATTTTATGAAGGTATCCTAGCGAGTGGCAAGCCGGATGGTTTAACGGACGCGGCAAAGCAAGCTGGTATACCGTGGCGGCGCATCGGCTGGGTTGGACGCACAGCGAATACCGATGCCGATAAAAAAACCGCAACAGCACTTGCCGAGGATATCCGCCGTATTAGTTTTCGTCTACCACGTCCCGGCACTGATGGTAAACCCAGTGTGGTGCTGGAGCGGCTCAATAACGGTGACAGTGTGATTGTTGCGATCTATGCCGTGAAAGATACTCAAGATGCCGCCGACAAGACTGGTCGCGAGGCGACGCTGCGTCAGTTATCCAGCAGCGTAGGCCAAACCGATGCTCGTGTGTTGACCGAGTTTATGCGCAAGCATAGTGAGATCGAGCTGAATTTACCGAAGAAAGAACAACAACCGTAGATATTGCCCCCAGCTGCTTGTTGGCAGAAGGGGGCTCATGGTTTCCGTTTTATTATGTCGTAGTGGGTGACAATGGCCGCATGCCAACGATGTGATAGCCAGAATCCACATAAATTACATCGCCAGTAATCCCCGCAGCCAGATCAGAGCACAAAAAAGCCGCTGTGTTGCCGACATCATCAATCGAGACATTCCGTCGTAACGGCGCACTTTGCTCAACTTCATCCAGCATACGCCGAAAATTTGTGATACCTGCTGCTGCCAGTGTTTTAATCGGACCCGCTGAGATTGCATTGACGCGGATACCGTCAGGACCCAGGCTGTATGCCATATAACGCACGTTGGCCTCCAGTGATGCCTTAGCCAGCCCCATGATGTTGTAGTTTGGCATAGCGCGGACTGCACCCAGATAGCTTAAGGTCAGCAGGGAGCCGTTGCGGCCTTCCATCATATTGCGTCCGGCCTTCGCCAGCGCCGCAAAGCTGTAGGAGCTGATTTCGTGTGCAGTGCGGAAGCCTTCGCGTGTCACTGTATCCAGGTAGTCCCCCTCGAGTTCTTCGCGTGGTGCAAAGGCGACGGAATGTACAATAATGTCCAGGCCGTCCCAATAATTGTCCAAATGGTCAAAGACCTTTTCAATTTCTGTATCGCTACTGACATCACAGGGAACAATAATTTCAGATCCCAACTCAGCGGCCATTTTTTCGACCCGATCTTGAAGTTTTTCATTCTGGTAGGTAAAGGCTAATTCAGCACCTTCACGTTTCATCGCTTGCGCGATACCCCAGGCGATGGAACGATTACTGGCAAGACCGACAATCAATGCACGTTTATTTGCGAGAAAACCCATGTGTTTACCTTTATTGTTGAAATATTGACCATATTGGTGTTATGAACCGTGACGTATTATATTCGCCACTGTATCAGAACAAAACTAACGTTTGCTGATCTGGAAAATTTCATCACGATTGCCTATTTAATGATTTACTTATACTAAATGGTTGTAGTGTGGGGTAATGTTGCTTCGAACATAATGCTCTAGCCTAATGATAAAGCCGTGGAACAGCCTCAAGTAACTTTTGGGTATAAGGTTCTTTGGGATTGGAGGTCACCGCATCGGTCAATCCCGCTTCGACAATCTTGCCTCGATACATCACCGCGATCTCGTCACTGATGTACTCAACCACACTGATGTTGTGTGTAATAAATAATAATGTGAGATTACGCTCAGCCCGCAATTTTAGCAGGATATCCAAGATTTCTGCCTGTACAGACACATCCAGTGCGCTGGTGATTTCATCGCAAACAATAAATGTTGGATTCAGAGCCAATGAACGTGCAATGCCGATGCGTTGCCGCTGGCCGCCAGAAAATTCATGTGGATAGCGCCACAGATAATCTGGATCGAGTTGTACTTGCTTCAGCACATCGCGTGCCAAGGCGATGCGTTCGTCTTTGTTTCGACCAATGCCATGTACCGCCATCGGCTCCGTCAAAGTTGCGGCGATGTTTAAACGCGGATTGAGTGATGACATCGGATCCTGAAAGATAAATTGGAGTTCGCGGCGAAAGGGGCGTAATTGTTTCTGACTCAGTCCGGTCAGTTCCTGGTTTTTATATTGTAAATTGCCCGCAGTAGGTTCTTCAAGGCGCAACAAGGTTCGTCCCAAGGTGGTTTTACCACATCCGGATTCACCGACCAGAGCCATGATTTTGCCTTGTTTGATCGACATACTGACGTCATCAACGGCTTTAATATGATCAACTGTGTGACGAAATAAGCCTTTCTTAATTGGAAAATACACCTTGAGATGATCGATGCGGATCAGTTCAGTCGCCTGCTGTGTATTATGTTGCGTAATGGCTTGCAGCATGATCGTGCGTTTTTGTTGTTTAAGGTTATCGGGTAAAGCTGCCAAAAGTTGTTTGGTATAGTCATGTTGCGGATTTTCCAGAATGGTTTTAACGGTGCCTTGTTCGACAATCTTTCCTTGTCGCATCACTGCAAGATTATGTC
>JANNJI010000660.1:0-1789 GCA_031405795.1 Gammaproteobacteria bacterium | reverse complement strand
GTAAAATACAACCCCAACAAACTGAACAACGCCGAAATGATGAAAACCATCGGTCGATTGAGATAATCCCAGACGAAACCACTGTAGAGACTGCCCACTGCGCCACCCGCACCAAAACTAATGCTGCTGTATAAGGCCTGGCCCTTGCCCTGATGACGACCGCTAAAGTGCTGATGAATTAGACCAATTGCGGCAACATGGTAAACGCCGAAGGTGGCGGCGTGCATCACTTGTGCAAGAATCATCACCGGCCACACCTCAGGCAATAATGCAATCAGCAGCCAGCGAATAACGGAGATAATTAAACTACCCGCGAGTAGTTTCCATAACTGGATGTGTTTGATTATCTTAAACATCAGCAACAATACCACCACTTCGGCCAGTACACTGATTGCCCAGAGCCAACTGATGGCGGACACGGAATACTCGTAACTTTGCATATACCGTGAATAAATCGCGTAATACGGACCATGGCTCACCTGCATGCAAAAACAGGCAAGCAATAAGCCCATGACATGGGGTTTACGGATAATATTGCGCAACGGTTCATGATCGAGCGGCATGTGACCGGCGGCCGATTCCGGGACGATCAGACTGCTCAACCACAGTGCAATCAACAGTGACAACATAAACCACGGCAACATGGCGATGCTGAGCCAATACTCAAAGACCACACCCAAGCTGACAACGGCAACCACAAAGCCGATCGAGCCCCACAGACGAATACTGCTGTAATGCTGGTGATGTTCACCCAGATGATTAAACGTGGTGGCCTCGAATTGCGGCAAGGCGGCATTCCAGAAAAAACTGAAGAGCAACATCACCAGCAACATCCAGAAAAATTGCTGGCCGAATAAAATCCCGGTATAACTGAGCGCCGCGAGCAAACAACCGATGCGCACGATGGCCATGCGTTTGCCGGTGTGATCGGCAATCCAACCCCAGATGTTCGGCGAGATTATTTTGGTGAGCATCACGGTGCCAATAAACACCCCGGTTTGGGTGGCGGTAAAATGCAGGTGTTGCAGATATAAATTCCAATACGGCACAAAAGCACCGAGACTGGCGAAATACACAAAATAAAACCCAGATAGGCGCCAATACGGCATAAACGCAGGGCTGTGTGACTAAATAACTGTTCCGAATTCCTGTCCACCTTGTTTAATAACGCTGCATGCGGTCGGTGTGTTGTTTCCCCCCTTTGAAAAAGGGGGGGCTAGGGGGGATTTGAACTGCGCCGAATATAAAAATCCCCCTTAATCCCCCTTTTTCAAAGGGGGAAGTGATTCGTTGAAGTAGCTATCCTGCGAATTGTTTTGAGGCATGATTGTATTTCCGCTGCATCAAAACTTACCGATATCGCAACCCGCCGCTTCGGTTAGCGAACACCATTTAGGAACAATTGTTTAGTAACGCGGGGCGGGGAAAAAGATCATTGAGTTATAGAACCGGGGATCACGGGGGTGATTGATTTGACATCCATGTTTTGTGCGCGATGCCGCAGTGCATGATCCATTAATACGATGGCTAACATGGCTTCGGCAATCGGGGTGGCACGAATGCCGACACAGGGATCGTGACGGCCAGTGGTGATCACTTCACAGGCTTGACCATGACTGTCAACACTGCGTCCGGGTAGGCGAATACTGGAGGTAGGTTTGAGTGCGATGCTGACGAGGATGTCCTGTCCGGAGGAAATCCCGCCAAGGATGCCGCCCGAGTTGTTGCTTAAAAAGCCCTGCAGGGTCATTTCATCGCGGTGTTGTGTGCCCTTTTGTTCGACGCTGGC
>JANNJI010000659.1:0-1387 GCA_031405795.1 Gammaproteobacteria bacterium | reverse complement strand
GCGACGGCCAGTGTGTTGATCGCCCTCAGCAGTTCTGTAAGATTCATCGTCGGTATCCCATTGCGTCTGATTAAGCCGGATCTTGGTCAAGCTGGCCCTCACTGAATACCCTGCTGGCAAGGACATCTTCCGCCTCCAATGTCATCAAATCGATTTTACTGAGTGATTTTTTCGCCCCTGCAAAGAGACGATTAGCCTGGCGGAGTCGGGCGCGATCAAGCGCATTGCGTATTGAGCGTGCATTGGCAAAATGCTCCAACTTCATGCGCAGTTTAATGTACTCCAAAAAGGCTTTCTCCGCCTCTGGACTGAAGCGATAGTTCTGTGCGGCTAACATCAACTTAGCGATATGCAATAATTCATCCGCGCTGTAATCAGGAAAGTCGATGTGGTGCGCAATGCGCGAGCGCAATCCCGGGTTGCTGTGGAAAAATTTGTCCATGCGGTCTTTATACCCGGCCAGGATCACAACGAGATCATCGCGGTTGTTTTCCATGGTCTGCAGTAATATTTCAATGGATTCCGCGCCGTAGTCGCGTTCATTTTCAGGTTTATACAGGTAATAGGCCTCGTCGATAAAGAGTACGCCGCCCATGGCTTTTTTAATCACTTCTTTGGTTTTTGGTGCGGTGTGACCAATGTATTGGCCCACCAAATCATCGCGGGTGACGGAGACCAAATGGCCTTCGCGCACATAACCCAAGCGATGTAAAATCTCAGCCATCCGCATGGCCACTGTCGTCTTGCCAGTGCCCGGATTGCCAGTAAAATTCATGTGGAGGGTTGGGGTCTCGGACGTCAGCGCAAACTGTTTACGCAGCCGATCCACCAACAACAGCGCTGCAATCTCGCGTATGCGCGTCTTGACAGGCTTTAAACCAATAAGCTCGCGATCGAGCTTGTCGAGTACTTCTTTTACATTTGAGGCCTCGAATTCTGCCTCAAGATTAACCGGTGCATCATCAGCCAATACTGCTGTACCTGGCTTGTGCGTTGAATCATTCACGTGAGTCACTCCAACCGCTTGCTATAACCAAGTGAAAAACGGTGGCGGGTACACGACGTACCCGCCATCGCTATGGCTTACTTATTAATAACGCTCGCCTTCAGGTTTGTCAGTAGCGTAAGAATGGATGGTATAACGCATCATGCGACCTTCCACTTCCTGACGTACCAAACCAAAGCCCGGTTCTTTCTTCGGACGATTAACAATGTACGACATCGTCACGCTCTCTACACCACGCACGGCACTAAATGCAGTCACGCGGATGTAGTGATTGGGGAAGGTCTTACGGCAACTGTTGATCTCCATCACGATCCCGGCGGGATCTTTCAGATCAAACATCGGTTTGCCGAACATTTCCCAATAGGTGTTACGTGGGTGTGG
>JANNJI010000658.1:0-2092 GCA_031405795.1 Gammaproteobacteria bacterium | reverse complement strand
CCACGATTTGCGCTGCCATGATAGGCGCTGACCATTCCTGGACATAGTTTAATGCTTCACGATGCAGACGTTCATGCAAGAGCGGATTGGTCAGGATGCGCGCGGCGGCATCGGCAAATTGTTCAACGTTCTCTTCCGCCACCAGCGCGCCGCGATTGGCACGCAAGATATCGCAGGTTCCCATCATGGCGGTGGACACCACCGGTACCCCCAAGGCCATGGCTTCCAACAGTACCAGCCCCTGTGTCTCGGTGCGTGAGGCAAAAACAAAGATGTCACCGGCGCGATAACAATCGAGCAATTCTTTTTCGCGATTAAGATAACCGACAAACAGCACGTTATCGTCCAGCTTGAGTTGATGCGCACGGCGTTGCAGTGAGTGCAACGCCGGACCTTCACCGGCGATCACCAGTAATACATTGGGGATGCGTATTCGTAGATTAACCGTAACATCAAGCAGGAATTCAATGTTTTTTTCAAAGGCAACACGACCGATAAAGGTCATTACCGGGCGGTCCGGTTCTATATTATGGGTAGTACGGAAATGCGCACCGTCACCGCCTTTGAATCGATCCAGCTCCATGCCAGTGGGGATGATGTTCATCAGCGCGTTAACACCATAACTGATTAAGACATCTTGCATCGCCGTGGAAGGCACGACCACGGCATTCACGGCATTACATTGTTTGCGGGTGAAATAACGGGCGAGTGCACGCATCCAGGGTTTGGGGACGAACGGCACATAATGAAACAAGTATTCTTCAAAATAGGTGTGGTAGCTTTCAATACACGGGATGCCGAATTCACGCGCCAGCGCAACTCCCAGATAGTGTGCGACAAAGGGTGTCTGGATGTGAATCACATCGAAATTCTGTTGTTTGAGTTGCTGACGCAGGGCCAAAACCTTGCGGCGTTTAAGCAGGCGATCTTCCGGGTCAAACAGGATTCCACCGGAGGGGATGCGGATAATATTTTCTTGAGTAGCGGTTTGGCCGTAATCCGGTGCAATCAATGTCACGTGGTGACCCAGCCTTTCCAGCTCACGCATGAATATTTGTATTGAGGTGGAGACACCATTTATACGCGGAAAATAAACATCAGTGATCATCAAGATGCGCATAACACAAGGCCTACAAAAAATTTATGGAAGAAAGGCGATGCCAAGCCACGCCAGCGCTGCACCGATGCTGGCCCCTGCCAAGACATCGGTGGGGTAATGTAAACCCAGCACCACACGAGACATTGCCACCAGCGCCGTAAAGGGCAACAATGCCCAAGCTAATTCTGGATACGCCGCTACGGCGGTGGTGGTGAAGCTAACAGCATGCAAGGTATGCCCCGATGGAAAACTATAACGATCCAAGGGATGGGTACCTAATTTTATGTCATGGTGTTTGCGATAAGGACGTTCGCGTGTGGTCAGCGACTTGATCCATTTATAGAGCAATAAACCGATCACAGCGACGGCCGCCATCCGCAATGACACGCGAATAGCCGCAACACCATAAACAAACGGCAATGCCAGTATCAGCACATACCACAACAAGCCATCACCCAAACGACTGATGAGGGCAAAAAAACGCTGGGTTAGATATTGATCAAGCGCGTGATTGAGACGAAAACAAAATTTCAGTTCCCACTGCACTGCGCGATCGATAAATGAGCTGTCTGAGGTTGTTGCCATAGCACCATCTCCATTTTAGCTATTGTCACTATGGTGCAGTGGTATGTCGGTTTTGTTACCGCTGGATGAATGTTTGGTGACGAAGTGGCGGGGCATGGTGGAACAAATTCTGCTACCATGGCGTCAAAATTCACAACAAGCAGGTATCTATGTACGCATTGATCATGACGATTGGCTTGGCGACGATCACCTGTCTGGCCGGGGAGTTTTTACCCAAGGCCAAGGCCTTGCAGATATATGCAATGTTGTTGGCAGGGGTGGCGAGTGTGTATGTGGGGTTTGCGGTGGCGGAGGGGCGGCGCGAGCGGATAGCATTGGAGTCGTTGGCGGCGCTTGGTTTTGCATAGCTGGCGGTGTGGGGTTTGTGGAAAATGCGAGAGCAGGCCCGCGCCCCATTGATATAAGAGC
>JANNJI010000657.1:0-6535 GCA_031405795.1 Gammaproteobacteria bacterium | reverse complement strand
TTGATGTCGTATCCTGCACATTTCCGAAATTTCTATCCACCTTGTTGTATAACGCTTCATATGGTCAGCGTGTTATTCCCCCTTAGTAAAAGGGGGGTAGGGGGATTTGGTTTGCGGCCGGTGACGGTGCGCTGACGCCTTCGATCTCGGTCATGCGCCGTGCATTCTTATCGGCCAGGATCACAATCTTTACCCGGCGGTTTTGCCGACGACTATCGCTTGTCGTATTGTCACTCACGGGCCTAAACTCACCATACCCAATGGCCGACAAGCGCACAGGCTCAACACCTTGCTTGGTAAATAAATGCACCACACTCGCCGCACGTGACGCGGACAACTCCCAGTTAGAAGGAAACACTGGCGTCTTAATCGTTAAATTATCGGTATGCCCTTCAACATCAATATGGTTAGGCAGATTTTTTAATACCTGCGCCAGATTGTTTAACGGCAATGTACCTTCGGTTTCCAACTGCGCACTGCCGCTGGAAAATAAAATGCTGGCGTTAATCTCCACTTCAACCCACAGGTTGTTTTTTGTGACTTTAATCAGATTTTTGTCGATGAGCGGTTTGAGACTGGCCTCTACATCTTCAGCAATCTTTGCCATTTGCAATTGCTGGGTTTCAACCGGTTTGATCGGCTCGACCTTAATCGGTTTTGCCACGCCGATAGTGTTTTGTTGTTCTGCGATCTTCTCTATGTCTTTGCCGATTTGAATGGGCTTGCTTGATTTCGGCGGCGTATTAAATGCCGCTTCCATTGTGTCGGCCAGGACACGGTATTTTCCTTCATTTATGGAGGATATCGCATACATCACTACAAAAAAGGCAAACAGCAAGGTGACAAAATCCGCATAAGAAACCAACCACCTGTCTGCGTTATCATTATGTTCGATCGTGCGGCGCTGATGTTTATCGCGACGGGCACGCATTAGCGTAAGAACCCAAGCAATTTTGTTTCTATGTTACGTGGATTCTCGCCTTCAGCAATCGACACCATACCTTCGACGATCATCTCGCGATGCCTGACTTGTGCATAAATAATATTTTTCAATTTATTAGCCACTGGAATAAATACCAGATTAGCCGCCCCCACGCCGTAAATAGTGGCAACAAAGGCAACGGCAATACCGCCACCAAGCTTGCTGGGATCGGTCAGGTTTCCCATCACCTGAATCAGGCCGATAACTGCACCGATAATGCCAATGGTTGGGCTATAACCACCCATGCTTTCATAAATACGCGCTGAACTGAGTTCATACTGTTCTTTGGTCGAGATCTCCACATCCATGATGTTGCGAATATTATCTGGTTCGCTACCGTCAACTAATAATTGCAGGCCTTTGCGCGTAAAGGGTTCCGTTTCTGATTCCTCAACATTTTCCAACCCCAATAAACCTTCCTTGCGAGCAATACTGCTCCAGGCAACCAGCTTCTCAATGACTTGTTCAGTAGCCAAACGTGGTGGGAAAAATATCCACAGCGCCATGCGCATACCACGCAAGAAAGTGGTGGGTGAGGATTGCAGCATGACGGCACCGGTTGTGCCACCCAGTACAATGAGAATTGCCGGACCATTTAATAATGCCGATAACTGTCCGCCCTCCAGGTGCTGGCCAACCAGAATGGCCGCCAAGCCAAGCAACAGACCAATCACGCTTAAAAAGTCCATCTTAGCTCACCGCATCTGTGCCAATGCAGGGCCAATATCAAGCAAGGTGAGTTCACGATCACTAAGCCCTGCATCTTTAACAGCTGCAGGCATGCCATACACCACACAACTGCCTTGATCCTGAGTCCACACCTTAGAGCCTTTATTTTTGAGTAATCGCGAACCTTCACGGCCATCCGCACCCATACCGGTCATCACTATAGCTAAAGTGCGATCCTGATACACATTCGCAATCGAGGTGAAAGTCACATCGACGGATGGTTTATACGTAAGTTTGACATCCGATTCACTCACGCGGATGAAAACATCATTACCACGCCGCTCAACTGTCATCTGTTTACCTCCCGGCGCAAGGTAGGCATTGCCGGGCTGAACCAAATCGCCATCTTGCGCCTCTTTAATGTGAATCGCACATAAGCCATCCAAACGTTGTGCAAACGCAGGGGTAAATGATGCCGGCATATGCTGCACAAGCAACAGTGGATGCGGGTAATTCACTGGGATTTTAATCAATACTTGTTGCAGTGCCACTGGACCACCCGTGGAAGTGCCAATCGCAACCATCTGTATTCCACTATGCGATGCAACCGTGCCTGGTGTTGTGTTCGATACTGCGCCAGCTGGTTTCTGAGCGGTCGAAACCGGTTTTGTCGATGGTATCGGTGTGGTCACGGCCTTTGGTATATACGATGCAGCAATCGGTTTTTCTGCTAATTTAACCACCCGTTCGCAGAGAACCTTTTTGGCTTCAATATGATCACTTGAAATGTCTTCAAACCGCTTCGGTAAAAAATCCACAGCCCCTGCATCGAGTGCATCCAATGTTGCGCGTGCGCCATCGGTGGTGAGAGAGGAAAACATAATAATGGGCGTTGGCCGCATCGCCATAATTTTCCGTGTCGCTGTAATTCCATCCATGACCGGCATTTCAATATCCATGGTGATCACATCCGGTTTTAAGGCATTCACCTGATCGATAGCTTCCTGGCCATTAGCTGCGGTACCCACCACTTGCAGGCGGGCATCAAAGCCCAACATTTCAGTGACGCGCCGACGAAAGAAACCGGAATCGTCAACAACCAAAACGCGTAATACCATGTTCAACTCTCCTGTCTGTCAATCGTGCAATGTCCGTATTACGAACTTTTTATGCACAGGTCATTAATGCCGTGCCGCATAACGGCGCATTAAACCGGGAACATCAAGAATAATTGCAATGCCACCGTCACCGGTAATCGTGGCGCCGGACAAACCAACCGTACCGTGCAGCAGCGCACCCAGAGGTTTTATGACAACTTCTTCCTGGCCAATCAATTCATCCACCAAAAAACCGACTTTTTGTGTACCGGACTGGATTACAACCACATGCCCTTCTTCTGGTAATCCCGCCGTGGTATTGCCCTTCACCAGCCAACGACGCAAATAATAAATCGGCAGCGTCTTGCCACGTACCACAACCACCAATTGTCCATCGACAGTATTGGTCTTGGTCAGATCAAGGTTGAATATTTCATTGACATTGACCAGTGGCAACGCAAATAATTGTTTGCCAAGTTGCACCATTAATGTTGGCATGATGGCTAATGTCAGCGGTAATTTGACACTCAAACGAGTCCCTTTGCCGACGGTAGACTCAATTTCCACCGATCCATTCAATTGTGCAATGCGTGTTTTAACCACATCCATACCGACACCGCGGCCGGAGATGTCAGAAATTTCATCTTTGGTGGAAAATCCTGGCAGAAAAATGATATTAAACGCCTCTTGATCGGTCATGCGCGCGGCAAATTCCGCATCCATTATTTTCTTTTCGACCGCCTTTTGGCGAATTTTATTTGCATCAATACCACGGCCGTCGTCTTCTATTGTTAGTAAAATATGGTCACCCTCTTGAGCCGCCGTCAATACGACCGTACCTTCGCGAGGTTTACCTGCCTTTTCGCGTTCCGCAGGCATTTCAATCCCGTGGTCCACTGAGTTTCGCACCAAATGCACCAGAGGATCGGCCAGTGCCTCGACAAGATTTTTATCAAGATCTGTTTCTTCGCCAATCATTTCCAGGCGAATTTCTTTTTTCAGACTACGCGCCATATCACGTACCACTCGTGGAAAGCGGCCAAACACTTTTTTAATTGGCTGCATACGTGTTTTCATCACCGCCATCTGCAAATCTGCCGTCACCAAATCAAGATTCGCCACGGCCTTTACCATTTCTTCATCACTGGAGGTGGAGCCAAGTCGGTCAATACGATTACGTACCAGAACCAACTCGCCAACCATATTCATGATGTCATCAAGTCGCTTGGTATCAACACGAACCGTTGTATCTTGCGCCGCGACCTTGTCTTTTTCCTTTTCTTTATCCACCACTTTGGCGGCATTGTCTGCTGCGGAAGCAGATGGCATGACCGGTGGCTGAATATCTTTTGCTGCACCATTGGCCACACTGTTGCTGTCAAATTTTCCTTTACCGTGAATATTATCCAATAATGATTCGAATTCATCTTCCGAGATAGTTTCATTAACAACAGGAGTGGGAATTTCTGCCTGCGGGTTTACTGCTGGAGTGGGCGGTTGATCTTTTTTTACTGCGGGCACAGCGGGCCCCGTTATCTTCCCTTTGCCGTGTAACTGATCCAACAAGGCATCAAATTCGGCGTCAGAGATATCACCATTTGCTTGCGGTATATCCTTCGCTGCCTGAACCTGTCCGGAATTAATCGGCCCTGTCACATTTGTATTTTCTATGGCGTTTAATAAAGATTCAAATTCTTCATCGGTAATATCATCATTACCTGGCTTTTCAATATTTTTATTGGATTGAGCAACCGGGGCCTTCGTCCCGACTTTATTGTCATTTTTAGCAGGTTGGACTATGGCTGTTTTGCCTTTAATGATTGCCTCCAGCGCGACAATAATCTTTGGATCAACCGGCTCCGGGGTTTCTCCTGCACGTAAACTATCGAATTGGCTGTGTACGATGTCCAATACCGGCAGAATGGTGTCCATTAGCTCTGCGGATACCTGGCGCTCGCCATTACGTAATAAATTGAAGATGTCTTCCGAACGATGACAAACGATCACCATCGGCTCGACATTTAAAAATCCGGCGCCGCCTTTGATTGTGTGAAACCCACGAAATATCGCGTTCAGTAACTCGCGATCATTGGGACGTTGTTCCAATTCCACGAGCTGCTCATTCAATTTCTCGAGAATCTCACTGGCCTCAACTAGAAAGTCCTGTAATAATTCATCGTCCACAGCTTCATTCCCTTCTTATCTGTCGCTTCCAAACTTAAAATCCAAGACTGGAAAGTAGTTGATCAACCTCATCTTGACCTGACACAGCACCGTGATCATTTACCCCGGGGACTATCGGTCCTGCCAAGGCCTCAGTAGAGACCCGTTGGCTATGGCCACCTGTTGAACTATTGTCGTGACCACCCGTTAACTTGATCAATCCAACCAGATTATTTTCCACCTCTTCCACCAGCTTAATCACCTTCTTGATGATCTGGCTGGTTAAATCCTGGAAGTCCTGCGCCATTAATACATTATTTAATGAAGCTCGCAGCCGACCTGCGTCATTGGTGTTGACGTCAAAATAACCGTCTAACTTTGTTGCCAATTCGCGGAATTCAGTCAAATTCATATCGCGTTTCTTAAAGCGTTGCCAATCAGAAAAAAGAGTCTTGGATCTTGACTCCATTTGCTCACAGATCGGCATCGACTCCTCCACGGCCGTCAGGGTACGATTAGCTGCTTCATCGGTCATGGTGATGACATGACGTAGCCGTTCGCGCGCATTGGGAATTTCCATCTCGGCGAGCTGGCTGATTTTTTCATCCATACCAAAGGCTGTGATCGAATCATGTAATTCACGGGTTAATTTGCCCATTTCCTGATAGAGCACGGATTCACGTATACGGGTCAAATCATCAATAACATCCTTTGCACCGATCTCGTCGCCACGTTCCATCGTTGCAATCAAATCACGTGCACGCGCCAGGCTGTCATCGCTAATGAATTTTTTTTCTTGTGTCATGCTCATGGCCCTGATCAAGCTCCTTCAATACGCTGAAATATCTTGTCGAGTTTTTCCTTGAGCGTTTGTGCGGTAAATGGTTTGACCACGTAGCCATTTACGCCGGCCTGCGCCGCCTCTACTATCTGTTCACGTTTTTGTTCTGCGGTAACCATTAACACGGGCAGGGTCGCTAACTTTTGATCGGCACGAACATGCTTGAGCAAATCAATTCCCTGCATACCCGGCATATTCCAGTCAGTGATCAATAAATCAAAACCACCCCCTTGCAACATAGGCAATGCCGTTGTGCCATCATCAGCCTCTGCCGTGTTTTGAAAACCCAGATCACGCAACAAATTTTTGATAATACGTCGCATCGTCGAGAAGTCATCCACGATGAGTATCTTCATGTTCTTGTCCACGAATTCCCTCCAGAAGAACCGTCCGTCTTACCAGACATCTTTGCTACATTGTTTACCAAACCCACGTCATGCAGAATCTGCATGACACAACAGTACTATCGGACGGGGAACGAAAAGATTTAACCGCAGCAAAGAAGTAAAATGACCAGGCCTGGCCTGTTGTTAACCCCGCACCCGATATGCCCTAGGGTTTGCCACTACGAATATGTTAGCCACGGGGTTGCAGGAAAAATGCGCACACACAGGCAACGGCCTTAAACAAGGTGTCTGCATGTTCTTACTAAATGTTGTCTTTGACACGACGCCACCAACGTCGCCGAGATGGTCGTCTACATGGTGAAGGGAACCGACATCCGCCATCCGCTGAGCCGCAAGCTCATCGTGGCTCAGTCGTCGTCTTCTTCGTCGACCGGGC
>JANNJI010000656.1:0-6076 GCA_031405795.1 Gammaproteobacteria bacterium | reverse complement strand
TGCCACTCCACCGGCGCGCCGGCGACCTTGCTGATGTAAGCATGGTGGTTGAAGATTTGAATCGACAGCGGATACTCGCCGGCGATGACCAGGTCGAGTATCTGGCGCGCGCTGGCGGTGCTCTTGGCGACATTCTGCTGTTTCAACTTTTGCAGGTAGGCCTTGCCCGCTTCCTGGCCCATGCTGGTGAAAATGTTGCCGACGAATTGCGGCGCGCCCGAGCCGCGGCTGGTGGACCACATCATCTGGCCTTTCCAGCGTGGATGGAGCAAGTCTTCATAGCTCTTCGGCAGCTCGGCCGCTTTCACATTGCGCGTGTTATAGCCCAGCGTCATGAAGTAAACGTTGGTGCTGCCCCAGAAACCGTTGGCATCTTTCAGTTCGCGCGGATACTCGGCGATGGGCGGCGAATAGAAACGCTGCATCAACCCGGCGCGCTGTAACATGGTCGCGGCGGCGCTGCCGCTGATTACATCGACCTCATAGCGTTTGGCTTGATGCTCGGCCAACACCCGCTGCGCCAGGCGATCGGCGTTGGCGCGGAAGAACTCGACTTGGAGAAATGGATATTCCTTCTCGAAAGCATCCTTCACCGGCCGCACCACCTGATCGACGATCAGGCCGGTGTAGAAAGTAACCTTGCCCTCTTTTTTCGCGCCTTCGATGAGGATCTTTTCGCGATTGGGCGATTTCATCAAGGCGATCTCCTCCACCGTCGCCGCGTGCGCCACGGTTGCGGAAACCGCTGCCATGGCGGCGACCAAAGCAAAGAGTAAGCGCATGAACAGATTGCCAAGCATCATCGTTCCTCCTCGGACCGCCGGCGATGGTCCTAGCGAATCAATTGCCAACGACTTCATGGCGCAAGCTAGCCCCGCCGTCACCTTGCTGTCAAGGATTTGTTGCCGCGGTAGGACGAGAACCGCCGAGCTGAATTTCTGTTGCCGGTTAGGCAATTCATGGTATGGTCCGGCCAAATTAGCAGGGCAACCTTTTCACAGTCAAAATAGTCGGGTGGGTGGACGCGCAAAGCGCCGTGGAAAATGATGGGTATCGCTAACGCTCCACCCATCCTACGCCGGAATCGCGACGCCGCGCGCTACAGAGAATTAGACTCGCAGCCAATTATTTCAGGAGAAGATTTCATGCGGGAACAAGCCATCAAGGATAAAACCGCCATCGCCGGCATCGGCTGGACGGCGTTCACGCGCAAATCGGGTGATCGGTTTGATGGCTGGCAAGACCGTCATCGCCATCGCCCACCGCTTATCCACCATTGTGCGCCTGGATAGACTGATCGTGATCGACCAAGGTCGAATCATTGAACAAGGCACACACAACGAATTGTTACAACAGAACGGACTGTATGCCGCACTCTGGCAACATCAGTCCGGCGGTTTCCTTGCAGAGGAACTGTCTGAAATATCCGATCCGTTACCAGCAAGTGCCTAACGGCATAACGAGACACCTGATCGGCCGCCCGTCCACCAACAATAATGCAAAGTAGACCATGACCCCCGACGAGTTCTGGACGCTGATTGACGACACCCGTGGACCCGCGATGATTCAGGCGCACAGGCTGACGGCGAGGCTGGTCGCGCTGGGCAAGGAGGACATCCTCGCGTTTGAGGGCCAGCGCACTTATTTCGTCGCGCAATTGTCCACCATCGATCACTATGTGGCGAGTTTTCTGTTGCAAGGCCGCGCCTCCGCAGAGGCGTTTTTGAATTACCGCGCATGGCTGATCATGCAGGGCCGTGAACGCTATAGTAAGGCGTTGGCCCAAGCGGCCACGCTGACGGAATGGCTGGATGACATGGACATGGATGCGCTGAATGCCAGTCAGTATGGCGCGATCACCCTGGACGCCTACTTGTCCGTGGGTGGAAGCGCCATGGGGTTCGATGCCCAGTTGCCATGTCATGCGGAAGCGGGTTTCGCACAAAACATCGCTTGGCCCGATGTCAAAGAAAAAATCAAGACAAACTGGCCAGAGTTGTACCGGAAATATTGGAATGTGCAACGCATAAACAAGCATTATTGCATGCACACCGATCGGTCAGAAAGAAGTGGCGGCGAAGCATTTGACTTACTCAATTATTGCTTCACGACAATTGGCAACTTAGTTACCACGCTTAACCGCAATGGTAGTGTTGTATGGAGCGAAAAGGTGGGCGATATCACCTTCCTGATATTTTATTCAAAACTGACTGGCATGGGGTTCGCTGATTTTATTGCCTACCAAGAATCGAGTTCAGGTGTGCGATGTGTAATGCACCAGAAACTACTTACCCCAGAAATCGTGAAAACGGATGATGCCACTATATTAACGGTAGACCGTAAGTCATGTAAAAGTGTAACCATTTATCCCCTAGGTACCTCCAGCACTGAAAAGCAGGATGGGATGCTGCTGGTGATTGATCCGTCATTGCGGAAGCTCGTTATTGCGGCGCTGGAGAAGCCCTATAAACGTATCGGCGAAATCATCGACTCCATCGATAGCGCTACCGCTGTCTACCGCATGGAGCAGGTTTCCGGCATCACCTTCTTGTTTTATCAGTCCACGGTCAAAGAAGTCGGTTATGCCGATTTACTCGTATTCACGGAATGCAACTCGGTTACGCACCTGCTGGTGCACCAGAAATTACTTCTTCCAAAGTTGGAAAAAGACACGACATCCATCACAGTGACCGAGCAGCGCCATCTCGATGAAGGATCGAGACACGCCGCACTGGACATCCGCTACCCGATAAAAATAACCTACCTAAGCCCAGAGTGCGCCGACCAGCACAAAACATATGGGTTCTACAATTCATATACGAATGAAGAAGTCGTAATATGTGATCATGATTTCGAAGCCGCCCTTGATCGACAGGCCTGTCCGTCCACCGGTTGGGAGGGGTTTCTCCTGCAGTACCATACCGAAATGAGTGATGCTACCCCTAGGCAGAATGCCTCATGGTATTTGGAGGATCCGACTGCGCTGAGCGCGTATTTGCACGCGGCGTGCGGTGTGGTTGACGCGGCCAATTTTAGTGCAAAAAATTGCGCTGCCCTGGCTCAGTTTCTCGAAGACTCGGCCTTAAAACAACAGCCTGTCTCGATGGGCATTTTTGGTTCTATGCTTACTCGATTTCTTCATTTTTAAACACATAGATTGAAAAGTGGCGTGGATTAATTAGACCGGTTTAATCGCGCGTAACCAAATTAAATTGCCACAGGCGTTGAGCGCGGGGTTAATACACAATTAGATAACTATGTTTCATGGATGGACGCGCGCACGTGCTGGGTAGAATTATTGAATAGAGCGTGACGCCGTCCATGGCGGCGGGATAGTCAGACACGACTGGATCCGTGAATAATGTCGTGTAACTGAAAGGTGACCAGTAATAGGTAAAATAACCGAGTGATCCCTATGGACTATCCGTAACACCTGGCAATGCAAGACCTGTCCGTAGAAAAAAGGTGACAGTCATCTTTTATCGTATCAGCGCGGTGTGTACGTGGCTGCAAATGAGTGTTTATACTTCCTCTACTCTATCTTCAATTGATATGTTAATAACAGCTTACGCGGTGATCTATGCGAGTTTGCTGCAATAGGATCACTATCTTTGTCTTACCGTGGGGATACAAGAGTCTGATCAATGCCAACCCTGTCGACGACGGTAATATTCACAATTGAACATGACGACACCGTTTTCTATACTCGATTGAAGCAATCCCGGCGGGCCCAACATCCCAACGCCATTTTTCAACACCCGGCAGCATACGGGCCACTTGTTCTGACTATTGGTTAACGTTACTTGGAGGCGCAATGCGCGTACTGTTAAAAGCCACTTTCGTTGCTTTCTTATTACCCTGCCTTGCAAATCCAGTCATAGCGCAACCAACGCCAGAGTTCGAGCGATTATTTAACGCCGCCAACGCATTGACCATTCAATTAAACATGACGCAGGCGCAGTGGGAAGCCATAGCCAATGAGTTACCGCCTGCGGCACCTGATAATCCAAATAATTTCTGTTACTTTGCGCTGGATCCGAGCGTTAGCCGCTATAGCTGGCATCACGCCAATGTCACCATCGCGCAGCAAGGTCTCGGCGGATCGAGTCGTATCTACGCAGATGTTGGGATCAAAAAACGGTCTTTTTGCGGCTCACGCGATCAAACCAAGCCGTCATTAAATATCAATATTGATAAATTCAATAACGCAAACGAGAATCCTGCGCTGGCTCAATTAGGCGTCACCAATTTATTATTGGGTAATTCCAAGCAAGACCACGAATTGTTTCGACAATGCGCCGGTTATCATGTGTTTCGTGCAATGGGAATGGCATCGCCAGCATGCACGTTGGTCGGCGTATCTCGGCGCGCTGGCACAGCGGCACCGGTATTCTTGGGGGTTTATGTTCTTGTTGAGGCGGTGAAAAAGGACTTCTTTTCACGTCGGGATGGTTTGACAAATGTGCGCAATGGCAGCCTCTACGAGATGGAAGCTTTCGACGATTTCGATACAAACACGCTCAATAGTCAGTTACAGGTCGAGTGGTCTGCGACGCAGAATGGCGATTTTGCCTTTGCTGTGAACACCCTTGCTGCGCGTAATCCGTCGGCATTATCAACTTCAATTGATGTACCATCGTTCACTACCTTGTGGGCAACAGAGATCTTTCTAAAACATTGGGATGGATACACAAAAAACAGGAATAATTCCTATCTATTTGACGATCCCCCAGATAATCCGATAACGCACACCCGTTTTAGATTTGTACCGCATGGCTTAGATCAAATTGTCAACAATCCGGGTACGCTTCCAACTATATGGAAAAATTCGATTCCCGCGCAAATCGCTATAAATGACAATCTGCTGCGCTATCACTTATTACATACGTTATCTACCATGGGTTCTCGTGTTACCGCCGCCAATGTGGCTGGGCGTATTAACGAACTGACACCACTTGCAAACAGTGTCTGGACACAACCTGATCCTATCCTCGGCAGTAATTCTCAAGTCAATGCTAAAGCGCAAGCCGTTCGCAATGATATGCAGCAGGCTATCGTTGACTTACGCACGGCATTCGGTACTGGTCATATCAATCCGATGACGGCTATTTCCGGTAAACTCATCGGCGCGCACCACTAAGATTGCATCACAGCTGCGCCCGTTACGGCTGGCAATACTCAGGTAAGTCATGAGCCTTGTAGCGAACGCGCGAGCAAGAAATGGAAATTTACTGCCGCGCCATTGGCGGCGGCGCCTAATTATGGTTTTAGTGTGACGCCATTACTATTCCAAATCCAACAAAACCAAACCTGCTTACATGTGATGCCACCTAATGGGGCAGGCCGCAGGGATATCGCAACAGCGCCTTGCGATCAAAACAATGATTTACAGCGGTTTTCCTAGTGAGACGTAGTTATAGTAAGTTTGAACAACAGTTTGAACTGCGTTCATTCGGATTGGAAGACGGTTGTGCTCATTTCAGTGACGGGGTGCGCACGCCTGATCTCCGGCCTGGTATTTATATCGCAACTTGTGATGGCAGTAATAAAAACAGAATATCATTTATAACGCGATGCATGGAGATAGAATTGGAAATGGCCGATATTTCTGATGAGATCAAAAGTCTTCAAGCCGAATTACAACACGCGGCGGGGGGAATGAAGGCGCAACTCATTGCCCAAATTAAACAGTTAATACAACGCAGGACAGTGTTGAGTAAAGAAAGCAAAACACTTCAGTGTAAAAAGTAAAGAAAAAGGTGACAGGCATCTTAAACTTCCTTGGGTGAGGCCGTTAACTGTTCCTTGAGCTCAGCGACTTCTGCTTCTAGCCTGCTAACCCGTTGTGCCAGATCAGCCATACTGATCTGTTCTGAGATATCGGCGGCCATCGCGGCCTGCGTTTGGCTTTCGAGTGCGGCGATATCAATGGGACCAGAGAACAGGTGCATGTACTCGGCGTCTTTGCGTCCGGGGGTGTCCCGGCCGTTCGTCGTGAAATCGAGGATCAGGGGTTCGATGAAGTGAATCGCCGCCTCACCGAGGAGTGCATCAAGGTGGTGGATCAGGGCGACAC
>JANNJI010000655.1:0-2566 GCA_031405795.1 Gammaproteobacteria bacterium | reverse complement strand
AATCCAATCGGTATCCCCACGGGCTCTGTCCTCATTAGTATAGCTTGACTCTAAATCGCTCCCAGCCGGGCATGCTGTGGTCTCGTAAGATGTGGTTAATCATCACCGCCCCATAGGGCGTTTTGGCGTAGTCCAGTATGGCCTGATAGGCTTTTTTATAGATAATGGCGCCTCCCTCCGGCCACGAATAAATGAAATCGTCTTCCATGACATTTTTTTCTCTGACGAAATGTTGTGCGACGAATTTAGCGAAATTATGGTCACGGTTATTCATTGTCGGTACTTCATTCGCGTTGGTGATGCCCAGTGCGTGGGCTATCGCTCCCGGCGTGCAGGGCGCGCTGCCTTTGGTTTCTTTACAATAGATTTGCAGCCGCTGTTCGCGCAATTCTTGTTCTGTTTTAACTGCGGGTTTAACGGGTGCTTTGGCCTCTGCCATGTCACCTCTCCCTATTTTGAATGTCAGACTGTCATGCGAGTGTAACTTCCCCTTTATCTGAAATCCAGCCGAAGCTCATGTTCCTTGCACAACCGTATTGATATATAGCGATGTGATCAAAATAGCTTTAGGTTCGGTGATACATGCCTCGCGGCAGAGTGCGCAACCCACACAGTGGGTGGTATCGATGTGGGGTTTGTCAGATGACCAGCGCAATGCATCAGCAACGGGACACGCCGACGCACACGCACCACATTCAGGGCCTTGATACGGCAAACAACGAGTTTCATCAATACTCACCATCGCCAGCTTCGGCAGTGGCACGGGCTCCGTGATTGGCCGTTGCAGTGCGCTGGCCGCGCACGCCGTAACACACGGATAACCATTACAGAGATGACAGGCCTTGTTCAAGAGATCCAATGCCGGGGTGCCGAAGACATCCGCACCGTGTCGGATCGGTAAGGGAAAGATAACCTGATGCGGACAGGCCGTGATGCAATCCGTGCAACGCGTGCACTTTAATAAAAATTCCAGTTCCGCCAAGGCATAGGGTGGCCGAATCCATTGGCGTGCTCGTTCGACAACGCGTGATTCCACCTGTTTGATCACGGTTTCCGATGTTTTACCGGCCAGGCGGCGAAAGAAATTCCGGCGTTGCATGTCCATGTCAATCTCACATGCGCATGATCATGGGTTGTAACAACAACCATAGATCAAACAGACTGGCAGAGAAAAAAAAGCTGATCAGTAATGCTTGTTGCATATTGCCGATCGGGAAATGGACCAAGCGTTGTTTAAAGAGGCGTAATGCCCACCAGAAGCCGATGATGATGAGCAGGGTTTGCAGCATAAATGTCAGGTCATCCGGGATTAATGGATACAAATGCCGGGTGTGTTTTTCCGCCATGGTCATTGGCAGGGTATTGTGACCAAAGGGATTTAATAACACAGCGGTAAATCCGTTGGACTCGCGCACCAGGTGCGTGAGGTTATGGGCAATGTGATAACAAAAGGCAATCGGCAACAAGGGCAGGGCAAATTGGTTAAACAGACGAGAGAACTCCCACTGTGGACGATGCAGGCGCTGCGCCAGAAAAATGATCAGTGAATAAATGCCAAGCGGGATTAAAATTGCCAGACACATTAAAATACTAAAGGTCAGCAGCAGTTGCCCTCGATCATTTATGGCCATTGCCGTCTGTCTGACCATGGTTTCCCACAATGGCAGCATCGTGACACCATGAAAGATAGTTAAGGTGGCGAGGATCAGGATAAACCAGGCTTCACTGTTATTAATCCGTGTGGTTGTTAGTCGTTGCAATGGTTTTTTTTGCCAATGCCAGTCCACATTTTGTTTTGGGCAACTGAATACACATGCGCCACAGGAAGTGCAATACCGCACATCTTCATGCCGGCCAATCACCAAATGTGTTGGACAGGCCTCGATTTTTTCACTGCCGTGATAACAATCCAGTGTCGTGCAGTTTGCGCAAATGTCATTATTATTGGCACGTAATACCAAGGGTGACAATTCAGTATAGAAGCCAATGGTTCTGCCTACCGAACAAAAATGGCGGCAGAACGCCTTGCGCTCAAACAGTAACAATGACAATGTCGCCATCGCGATCATGGCCAAGGCGAGGACGGCTGTGGCATAAGGACTGGTAGTGATGCCCACACCTAGTTCAAACCAGGTCAAAATAATAAACATGCTGCTTGCAGGCCAAAGGGTGCGTAATCCTTTTGGTACGCGCAGATTCAAACCTTTGGCGAATACGGGTTTGTACCAAACACGCAAGCGCACCAGTACGTTTGCAATCGTGTCCCATGGACAGATGGTGCACCAGGCGCTGCCGACAAAATAAATGGCAATGATGATCCCGCTCCACCACAAGGTCCAAGTCAACGTCGTGGCCAGATTCCGTTCGGCAATCGGTGTGCCAAACAAACCGGCTGCGATTGCCAGCACAAAGACAGCCGCCGTGATCACGCGCAAGACAATAATCCAGGCAGGTGAGCGTAGCAGGGGTTGGAACACTCTTCCCAGCAGCGGCGTTGATGTCAGTTTTATCGGGATACCCGGCGAGTGTGTCATAAAGGATGCGGTAACTAACAACGTCATCATGC
>JANNJI010000654.1:0-3512 GCA_031405795.1 Gammaproteobacteria bacterium | reverse complement strand
CCGTGCCGCAGTAGAATCCTGGTAAAATCCTCCGAGGCAAATGTTGACATCAAGGTATCCCGCGCCTTGGCTTGTTTCTCGTTCCACGTCCCCTTGAGGCGGATGGCAAAACGCGTGGCGGTGAGGGTGCCTGCCGAGGGTTGTGGATTGTCGATGGTGCCGCCCAACGAGACGACTTCGAATACATCGGGGAACGTGTCTTTGGTAAATTTTCCCAAATGATACAGAATCATCCCGGCATCGGCATCGCCATGGGCAATTGACCAGGGAACATCGCGATGATGGATGCGTGCACCAGCCAGCCATTTGTTCTTCGCGGTGCCTGCACCATTGTATAAAATCTCAATCAGTTTTTCAGCGGTCCAGCCCTCGGGCGGGTGCGGGTCATTACTCGCAATGCCGTACACTGACTTGGCGTAGGATTCAAACGCCCCGGTTTCAAGTGTTGGATTGGGCGTCACAAAACGCACATCGTCCCGCGCCAGATCCCATACTGTGTGGATTTTTTTAGGGTTGCCCTTCTTCACCAGGATGACAACACCGCGATCCTTGTAAAGGGGCGCGGGGGCACCATCGGCCAGTCCTTCCTCAATCAGTTTGTCGATGACGGTCTTATTCGCCACGGCAACCGAAGGCAGACACGTCGCATACAAATTACCAATCGCTAACATACGATTCTTGATTTGGTTCAGTACCACGGGCGGACTGGTGGTATAGAATGAATTGTGCAGTGGCTGATCTTTGAATTGCGCCGTGACCAATGGCCACAGGTTATGCAACGCCATGTGGTAGTTTCCCTCAGTGGACAGCACCAGATCGCAATTATTTAGCTCACCGTGGAAATCAAACAGCGTGTTGGAGGTGGGATCATTCAGATTGGGTTTAACCTCACCCCGGTCAGAGGGCCACTGTAATAATGTTGGCGTATCGATCACGGGCGTGCCGGTAATCTTCGGCATCTCCGCACAGGCGGGCAAGGTGGTAAGCAGACAAAGTGCGATCACGTTTACCACGGTACTTGAACGCAAAAACGGCCATCGAGACTTGTTATTCGGAACTAACTTTTTAATCGTGTACATACACAACTCCTTATAGTTGGTGATTGCACAACGCCAAGGCAGTCTGGGCAATAGTTATTAGTCGGACAGTAATTTTCGGGCATTCATTTATGATGGACTGAGTAGTTACGTTGCCAAATCCCTGGGGAGGATAAAAAAGAATAACACAGTTTTCCGTGTAGTGGCGCACAACAAACAACAGGCATGTTCAATCTAACGCAAAACTGATCTGCGAGCTACAGAGCGATAATTGAGCTCCTTGCTGGATGCTGCCGCAGGAAGTCAGCGTGGTCAGGCTGACTTGATGTGATGTACAGGGTCATACGAATGCCGCGAGCGCATGGAGGCACAGGAGCGGCTGATCCGGTTTAATCATGTACTTCGGCAACTGTTTACTATTTCGAAACAGTTATTTAATCTTCCCACGCACTGTCATCTTCTACCCACTTTGCCAGAAGTTGCGCCCTTGAATGAAGTAATGGCCCCAGTTCTGGCCAAGTGTCCAGAGAACCAATATTCATGGTAGGATGTTTTTCGCCGCGGTTCATGTAATCCGAGACTTCACGCCATCTCTCGGCAATAACGCGCACAGCATCGCGCGGGTGTTTGACGGTGTCCGCTGACACGTAATCCGTTGGCAAGTCTCCGCTGATAACCCACCAGCCGATCCACTCAGGGCGTTTCGCGCTTTCAATGGCCCAGATCGAAACATACGGCGCGATATGCCAGGCAGGCCAATCGCCGATGCGGCCGTGGGTGACACCCTCACGCTTAAGATAATCAGTAACGTCGACGCGACGTTCATCGCACCATTTTTCTTCCACTTCCAGATTATCGTAATCAGGCAAGGACATAAGTGCCTTAACTATTGAACGGAAGTGTTAGTGCATTATTCGACAATTTCAGCACCCCAGCCGTCGTAGATGGCGTTGTGTTTATTGGCGAGCGCCTCGAACTGCACCGTGAGCTGGTTGATGACACGAAGATCGAGAACCATGACACGTTTGCCAACCACCTGATAGTCTGAGTTATCCTCATCCGGTGTATAGATATCAACGTGAAAACCGAGGGTGTCAAGCTCATCAGCAACGGCATGCGCAGTTTCTGGTTCGGTCATAACGAAGGCAAAATCCGGCTCGTGAGGTTTGTTAAGATCGGCGCCGTTTTCCGCCATTTGTGCGAGGACCATCGCATCCGGATCGTTGCTGTGTTTTAGCATAGTAAGAAGTGCTGGAGGTGTTGGCATATGAGCAACGCTAGCGTCGTGTTGATCGATAATGGGTAGGGACGCACGAGGAAACGGTGTGCGATGTATTCCCGTCCGGCTTGAACACAAAATTAAATTCGAAACACACACATTCCTCCTTCATGATTGAGGCCCAGCGCAAGACGCCTGGGAACTATCGATACAAATCCTTCAAAAATAATATCAAAGTCCCATTCGCCGTTTGGGAACGTATTACGTAAACTCAACTGAGAAATAGCAGGATGTTTTTCATGTTGTCCACAGCGAAAAATGACACAGGTTGTATCTAAATGTTGGCGAATATCCGGTTCCGATAACACAAGCCTTGGCTTAAGCATAAAATTCGGATCGCCATCTTCACGAAGATAAGTATTTGGCCATACTGACATCGGGCTGATTTTTTTCCAGGACTCCGGTTTTCGGCGCAGAAGATAGGACCAACGCTCGGCGTACGCGGGTGCAAAAACCAGGAACATGGCATCAAGGGTGTGTAGCTCGAGTTCTGTTGGCATCAGTAGTACCTAATTACCAGCAGAAAAATCCATCGTTTCATTCTCACTAAGACGTTTGACAGACTGCGCCCAAAATTGAAGACCATAACCTTCAGTCACAGTACCACCAACACGGACAGGCGGAACATGGTGCGACCACTGGGACGGGCATTGTGAGGTGTCTTGAATTTTCAGTTTAATACTGGTGATGAGGTCTCCGCACGGGATGCATAAGTCCTCAATCCCTTCGAAGCGCAGTATGGCGTAGTCGACATGGGTAGAGGCCTCGATTTCTAGGATCGCGTTATCGGTTCCTATCGTCCAACGAAATCGCAGGTCGTGAACATCATATTTTCCCGCATGCGGTAATACCGGATGTTCGGGTGCTGCGGCGACCTCTTGTTTAATCAGTGTATCCATGTATGACCTCGAATAAATTAGTTAACGGGCGCATGATTTTTTACATGTCAGATTTAGGCGAAAGAGAAAAAATAGACGCTCAACCACAACACCCACAACAGCACCAACACTTGCAACTAGCCAGCCGAACATCAGTAATCCTAGTACGAGTTGACTTGCCAAACCAGTACCCTGACAAATTAATTTTTTCACTTAAAGAAGGGGAGGCGGCTTTGCCTTTCGAGACCATTGGCGGCAGGGATGCCGCCGTCGAGCCTACAGGGAAGTATTCACGGCGTGTCTCGAAAGGCAAAGCCG
>JANNJI010000653.1:0-3508 GCA_031405795.1 Gammaproteobacteria bacterium | reverse complement strand
CGCGCGGCGTGCGATAGCCAGGAATGCCGTAACGCATCATGCCACCCAGTTCTTTCCGATCATCAAAGATGGTGACAGCATGACCACGACGACGCAGTTGATAGGCAGCGGCTAAACCAGCCGGGCCACCGCCGATGACAGCGATCTTTTTACCGGTAGTTTCGCCGATAACAAAGGTAAATTTGCCTTCTAGTGCAGAGTCGCCAATGTATTGTTCAACCGAATTGATGCCAACATGATCTTCGACTTCGTTGCGGTTACAACCGTCTTCACACGGCGCAGGGCAGACACGACCCATGATCGAAGGAAAGGGATTGGCATCCGTGGAGCGACGGAAGGCGTATTCTTGCATACTGACGCCTTTGGGAGGTTTCTCAATACCACGCACGATATCCAACCAACCGCGAATATCTTCACCAGAGGGGCAACTGCCCTGGCAGGGAGGCGTACGGTGCACGTAAGTGGGACACTTGTGTGTCTCATCACCTTTGAAAATCTGTTCAACATTCGATTCCCATTCGTGATCGCCATCTTTATATCGACGGAATGTAAGTTTGTTGTCTTGCATATCTTGACTTGACGTTGCCATACTTGTTCTCCTGTCTTGCAATCCGGGTTGTCTAATTTCGTCTACATCTATGTTATTGACGTGTTAATACAATGGCATCACTGACCAATTGATGCACGCTGACTATCTGATCCATTTTAAAACCGTAATAGGGGATCACTTTGGTAAATTGACTCTTACAAATCGCACAAATCGCCGCCATGTGTGTGACGCCGTGATTTTCAACGACGTGTTTCAATGCCTCCATACGTGGTAAGGCACCTTTTACACGTAGCTCCAGTAAATCATCAGTCAGCAAACCACCGCCACCACCACAGCAATAGGTGGCTTCGCCGATGGTGTCGGCAGGCATATCATAAAAATGGTTACACGCGGCTTTAATAATCTCGCGCGGGATGGTGAATTGACCGCCAGCGGCCTTACCCATACGCGAGCCTCGTGCGACGTTACAGGAATCATGATACGTCATGATGCGATGATCATTGGCGGTCTTATCAAACTTTAAGGCGCCTTTCTGGATTAAATCATGGGTGAATTCGCAAATGTGTTGCGGCACGGGATAATTCTGATCGAGGAAGTCAAAGGGGCCCGCCAGGGTATTGAGAAAGCTGTACGCGACGCGCCAGGCGTGACCACATTCGCCAAACACAATACGTTTGACACCCAGCTCCAACGCAGCCTCGCGGATACGCAAGGAAATTTTGCGCATATTGTCATAATTACCAATGAACATTCCAAAGTTGGCAGCTTCACTGGCATAAGAACTCAAGGTCCAGCTAATACCCGCTTCATGGAAAACCTTTGCATAACCAATCAGTCCATCAACATGGGGTTCTGCAAAAAAATCCGCGGAAGGCGTGATCAACAGGATGTCAGCCCCTTTTTGATCTAACGGGAATTTCACATCAAATCCGGTTGCTTCTTTGACGTCTTCTTCCAAACCTAACAGGGTGTCTTCCAGGGCAGGCTGGGGTAAGCCGAGGTTGTTACCGATCTTATGTACCTTGGCGATAATTTCATTACAATATTTTTGGCCAACACCGATTTCATCCATGATGTCGCGCGCGGCCATGGAAATTTCAGCGGTATCAATACCGTATGGACAGAACACCGAACAGCGACGACATTGTGAACATTGGTGATAATAACTATACCAGTCATCCAATACCGCTCTGGTCATTTCCTTCGCACCGACGAAACCGGGGATGCCCAGTTTGGCAAAAAATTTACCCGCAAAGGTGTAATAACGGCGATATACCTGGCGCAGCAGATCCTGACGGGCAACCGGCATATTCTTGGGATCTTTCGTACCAATATAGTAGTGACATTTGTCGGTGCAGGCACCGCATTTTACACACGAATCGAGAAAAACTTGGAGCGAGCGGTATTTGCCTTTGAGCTCGCCGAGTTTCTCCACCGCTTTGGTTTCCCAGTTTTCAACCAGTTCGCCGGGAAAGCCCAGTGATTTCTGGAAGTCAACTTTGGCGACGTATGGCTTGAGATGTGCCGTCGCCCCGGACTGTAGCTTCGGAATTTCGGCAAAATCTCGTAATTTCGGTGTTTCAAAATCAGCCACGTGTGTCCCCTTAATGCCAGTCTATTAAGATTTGCCGGTTTCTAATTGACGCGCCCATGCGGCAATGTGCCGATGTTCGCGCGGATTGTCGACTTGATTACGCGTTGGACTGAAGAAAAGACCTGGTGCGTGTAATAATTTGCTAATTGGAAAAATCACCATCAAAAACAGCACCAGTGACAGGTGCGTCAACAAAATACCATCAGTCGGTAGTGCTCGATATTGTAAAGTAAACAGACCAGTGATAAAGCCTTTGAGACTGACAATATCAACCGGATTGACAAACGACATCAGCACGCCAGTTATCGCAATTCCCGCGATGAGTATCAGCATAAAGTAATCGGAAGGGCTCGAAATATAACGCACGCGATCAACAAAAACACGTCGGCCAAATAATCCAATAAGCCCAATAAGCATGGCAAAAGCGCCGTACTTGCCGGCCGTGAGAACCAGCCAGTTATTTACCAGTGGCCAGATAAGGGTATCAGGGGAGATGACGTAACGTAGATGGCGGAAGAAAGCCAGCAATAAGGCAAAGTGAAATAACCAACCAAAGATCCATGTCCATTTGCTTGCTTTGAAAAGGCTGTTAAATAGCACTACTTCTGTCGCCATACGCCAAACCACGCCAATTTTGGTAACGGGCGCGGGTGTGGTTGGAATTTTTAGAGGGGCAGGGGTACGGGCATATTGTATGATCTTGCGTGCTAACCCTACGAAAAGGATTAACATCGCCAGATAAAATAATATAACGTATGCCCAAGACAGTACGTTCATGCGCCTGTTCCCTCTAATACAAAATTTCGGCAATACAGAGGGGAACGAATTCCCCTCGACAGATTGGTATTAAACACAACCAGTTGGTTTTGGCAGGCCAGCATATTTACACGCTTGCTTACCTGGACCATAGGGAAACAGTTCATACAAATATTTGCTGTTACCTTTATCCGGACCCAGTTTTTTACCAATAGCCTTGGTCAGTACGCGAACGGCTGGCGCAATCTGGTATTCTTCATAATATTCACGTAAGAAGTTGATTACTTCCCAGTGATTCTCATTCAGTGGGCAATCATCAAGGTTCGCCATAACGGTGGCAACTTCAGGTACCCACTCAGTTAAATTTGATAAATAACCTTCTTCGTCGGTTTCCAGTGTTTTACCATTTACTTCGATTGGCATTGTAAATTCTCCTGTGCTGATGAACTGTTACGTTCTTCGTTAAATTAAATCCAAGATTGCACTTTATCATTGTCTACAGACATTTTGACAAAATCACTGTAGTCAATAATTTTAATGCCATCAATGAGCTTTCCTGCATCAATACCACGAGCCTTTAAGTCAGGACCCAGAGCGCAAAATGTCAG
>JANNJI010000652.1:0-5950 GCA_031405795.1 Gammaproteobacteria bacterium | reverse complement strand
CAGGTCGTCGGCGATACGCAGAACCGCGGCACTGAAGTCCACTTCCTGGCCGACGAGGAAATTTTCGGCGTAGCCAAAACCCTGTCACTGCAAAGTAATGAATTATTTAATCCTGCCATCGGTAAGCTGATTGATCTGTGGGGCTTCCACAGTGATCAGTTACCCGGCGGCCCTCCTCCAAGCGCAGCAGCCATCCAACAACTCATTGCGCAAAAACCTTCAATGCGTGATTTTGAGATCAAAGGTGTGCGTATTCACAACAACAATGCCGCGGTGCGTTTTGATCTGGGCGCCATTGCCAAGGGTTATGCCGTAGAAAAAATTGCCGCGTATTTACGCCAACAAGGCGTGCAACATGCGTTGCTTAGCGCAGCCGGTGATATTAAAGCACTCGGCCAACATGGTGATCGGCCCTGGTTTATCGGTATCCGTCATCCACGGCAAGCCGGCATCATCGCCTCAACATTGCTACAGGATAATGAAGCCATTTCCACCTCTGGCGATTATGAACGTTTCTATGAACACAACGGCAAACGCTACCATCATATTTTTGATCCCCGCAGCGGCTATCCTGCGGAGCAAAGTATCAGCGTGACGGTGATTCATACCAACGCTGCCACCGCTGACGCCGCCGCCACCGCCCTGTTCATTGCAGGCCCACTCGAGTGGCCTGCGATTGCCACGGCGATGAATATCAACTATGTCATGTTGATGGATAAAACCGGCCAAGTACATCTGTCCCGCGCCATGGCGGATCGACTCAAATTTGAAATACAACCCCCACCACCCCTGAGCGTTGTTGAATTGCAATGACGGCATGGGATCGGATTGTGATTGTGTTTGCATTGGTTTTACTGCCCTGGTTGTATTGGCAATTCTGGCAACCCCGCTACAGCGGCGAAACCGCGCGGATTAAATATGATCAACAACTCGTGCAGGAAATATCGCTCACCAAATCGCAAACTGTCCGCGTCAAAGGTGAGTTGGGTGACAGCATCTTTGAAGTCAGAGATCAACAAGTCCGTTTTACGCACTCGCCCTGCCAGAATAAAGTGTGCATACACTATGGCTGGTTGACACACAGCGGTGAAGTTATGGCGTGTATACCCAATCATATCGTCGTGGAAGTTATCGGTGGCAAGCGTGTTTATGATGCCGTTGCCTTCTAACCAATCCCCGTTACTATTAACACCCACCCGCGACGACCACCACATTGCCTGGCTGGCCGCCGTGGCGATCTTAATTCACATCCTGGAAAGCGCCGTACCCGTGGTATTGCCGGGAATAAAACCCGGTTTGGCCAACATCATTACGATTACGGCATTGTGTTTGTACGGCTGGCACACCGCTGCCTGGGTGAGTTTATTGCGTGTCCTGGTTGGCAGCGTGATCATCGGCAGTTTTTTATCGCCGACTTTTTTGCTGAGCTTAAGTGGTGCCCTCGCCAGCCTGGCTATCCTGAAATTAGCAACGCTGTTACCCGGACGCGGTCTCAGCGCGTTAGGCTACAGTGTACTGGCGGCGATGGCCCACATGACCGGGCAATTTCTGCTGGCCTATCTGTTATTCATCCCGCACCCTGGAATATGGCGTTTGTATCCACTATTAATGACAGTAGCGGTTTTATTAGGAATCATTAACGGTATAATCAGTCAGAGGCTCGTGAATCACTTGCGCAGATGAATAACTAATGTATTACGCCATCGCCGAAACCTACCGCCCCCACGCCTACGACCGGCTCGGTCTGACCATTTTCTTTGCCTTGGTATTTCATGCCATTTTGATCCTGGGCATCAGCTTCAGTGCCGAAGATCTGACAAAATTCGATGCCACCTCAACGATGGAAATCACCCTGGTGGATTCACAAGCCCGCGACGCGCCGGAAAAAGCCGATTACCTGGCCCAGACCAATCAATTGGGCGGTGGTAATGTCAAAGAAAAGGTTAGGCCCAGCAGTCCGTTTGCCAATCCGATGCCGACCACCGAACAGGGCCTGGCGCCCGATAGCGTACTCGCGCTGGCGCCACTGCCGCTGAAAAAAGCGGAAAAACAAACGGAATTGCTGACTGCGGAAAATTCACCGTTTGCAGATGACAGCGATGACTCCAAACGCAAGATCAAAGACGAAACACAAAGCGTCACCGCCGCACAGTTATTCGAGCGCAGCCGGGAAATCATCGCCCTGACCCGCGCTGAGATTAATGATCGCACCCAGGTATTTCAACAATCCGAACAACATAACGGTTATACCGGCATTAACGCCAAAGAATACCGCTATGCCGCCTACATCGAGGCTTGGCGGGATAAAGTAGAACGGGTTGGTAGCATCAATTATCCTGAAGAAGCCATTCGTGGCAATACCAGTGGCCAATGTTATGTCGAGGTATTGATCAATGCCGATGGCACGGTGCGTTCCGCCACTATTCTGCGTTCCTCCGGGTACAAAGTACTGGACAACACCGCCATCAAGATCGTAAAAATGGCAGAACCTTATCCGCCCCTACCCCCGGAGATTCGCAAAGATACCGACGTCTTGCCGATTCGCTTGGAATGGAATTTTCGTGTTAAACAAGGATTACGTACCAGCGTACGTTAATCGAACCCAGCTAATGGATAACAGCAGTAACTTAACCAACCAGTTTTTAATCGCCATGCCCAATCTGGCGGATCCGAATTTTTTTCATAGCGTCACCTATTTGTGTGAACACAATCAGGATGGCGCGATGGGTCTGACCATCAATCGTGCTATCGACATTACCTTCGGCATGTTGCTTGAGCATCTGGATATCAAGGACAGTGTCGCCCAGGTAAAAAACCTGCCGGTCTATCAAGGCGGCCCGGTACAAACCGAGCGCGGTTTTGTTTTACATGAAAATATCGGCCAATGGCACGCCACCATCCCGGTGACCGATCACATCGCGGTAACCATGTCTCAAGATATTATTGAAGCCATTGCCCACGGCGCCGGGCCGCCGCGTTTTCTGATTGCACTGGGTTATGCTGGTTGGGGTGCCGGCCAGCTTGAACAGGAACTGGCGAGCAATTCCTGGTTAAGCGGCCCCGCCGATCCCGCGATCATCTTTACCACACCCATCGAACATCGTTGGCAAGCCTCCGCCGCCTTATTGGGTGTTGAGATTGGTCTGTTATTACCCGATGCGGGTCATGCGTGAGCACCTATCGAACGATCCTCGCCTTTGATTACGGCAACAAACGCATTGGTATCGCCGTCGGTCAGGAACTCACCCGCACCGCCCAAGCCCTGGTCACTCTCACGAATCCCCAGCAACGCCCCGATTGGCAAGGCATCGCTACGCTGATCAAGGAGTGGCGGCCACAATTACTGGTGGTGGGTTTGCCCATTAATATGGATGGTAGTCCGCAATCCGCGACAGAGTCAGCACGAACCTTTGGGGAAGAACTCAAAACACGCTACAATCTCCCCGTGGAATGGATTGATGAGCGATTGAGTTCAGTGGAAGCCGAAATGCAAATAAAAGAAACTATCCCGGCCAAACACCGGCAACGACACAAACAAGACGTGGACAAACTCGCCGCCGCGATCATTTTACAAACCTGGCTCAATCAACATTCCGATCACAATCCCCATTAAACCATGTCGACACTCCCCCATCCCACTGACCTGCTCAACACCATGGAGCGCGATCTGCGTGTATTGCTGACGCAACGCAAGATTGAGCAACCGTATATGATCGGCATTCATACCGGCGGCGTTTGGGTGGCGCAGGCCTTACATCAGGCACTGCAACTGCAACAACCATTGGGCACCTTGAATATCACGTTTTATCGCGATGATTTCACGTTTTATCGCGATGATTTCACCACCCTGGGGATGCATCCCCAGGTGCAACCCTCGAATCTGCCGTTTACCATCGACGACAAACACATCATCCTGGTCGACGACGTGTTGCAAACCGGCCGCACTATTCGTGCCGCGATGAATGAAATCTTTGACTATGGCCGTCCCGCCTCGATTATCCTGGCGTGTCTGGCCGACCGTTCGGACCGCGAATTGCCGATTTGTGCCGATATCATTGGTGCACATCTGGACTTACCCCCCCGGCAACACGTTAAACTCAGCGGCCCTGCGCCATTACGCCTGAAGCTCCAGGAGATGACGTGAAAAAACGCGATATTCAATTTGATGCCACCGGCCAGCTGCGGCATTTTTTGACTATCGAAGGCCTGCCCCGCCAGACCCTGACCGACATCCTCGACACCGCCGAGAACTTTGCCACCGTCACCGAACAACAAGTCAAAAAAGTACCGTTGTTACGCGGCAAGACCATCGTCAATTTATTTTTCGAGGCCAGCACCCGCACCCGCACCACCTTTGAACTCGCCGCCAAACGTTTATCGGCCGATGTATTAAACATCAGCGTCAACACCTCCTCGACCAGCAAAGGTGAGAGTCTGCTCGATATGCTGCACAATCTCGAAGCGATGCATTGCGACATGTTTGTGGTGCGTCACGACCAAAGTGGCGCGGCCCATTTCATCGCCAATCATGTTGCACCACACATCAGTGTGATCAATGGCGGTGACGGTCGACATGCCCATCCCACACAAGCAATGCTGGATATGTTCACTATCCGCCGCCATAAGAAAACATTTTCCAAGCTGGTGGTCGCCATCGTCGGCGACATCATGCACTCGCGTGTCGCACGCTCGCAGATTCATGCGCTCAATACCTTGGGTGTGCATGAGGTACGCGTCATCGGCCCACACACCTTGATCCCGCGCCACACCGCCGAGAGTTTTGGTGTGCATGTGTATCACGACATGCAGATCGGATTACGCGACGTCGATGTCATCATGATGTTGCGTCTGCAACGCGAACGCATGCAAGGCGCACTGTTGCCCTCGGAAGGTGAATACTTCCGCAATTATGGCTTGAGTAAAACCAAACTCGCCTTGGCGAAACCCGATGCAATTGTGTTGCATCCCGGACCGATCAATCGCGGCGTTGAAATTGAATCCTGCATCGCTGACGGCCCTCAGTCGGTAATCCTCGAACAAGTCAGTCATGGGATTGCGATCCGCATGGCGATCATGTCGATGGTGTTGGGACGCAAACCTGAGAAAGAGGAATTGATCTTGCCCCACATGTGAACGATGTAGGCAATGATGGCAATCACCTGGAGACCGGAGAAAACCTGGATCAGGGCATCGATTTCGAAGATGAATGCGACGTTGGCAATAAGTCCGGCCAGGAACAGAGCCCACGCCACGAGGCGGCCGATCATTCCCTGGCCTCCCTTGAGCACCCAATGGCTGATGGCAACGCCCGCCAGAATCAGGTAGCCGATGAGCATCGCCGCAGGATGGGCTCCCGCCAAAGCCGAGGCCCGTTCGGTGCTGAGTCCTGGCAATGATCCGTTGGCAACGAATACCCCGAGCAGCACCCCGAGGATTGCTCCGATAGTCAGTGAAACAACGGCCAGATAGAGGGCCAGTTGCGCGGTCGACTTGTCACTGGATCCATAGCGACCGGCCACCCAGATCAATGCCCAGATGATCGCAATCAACAGCAGGGTGCCAGCGATGGGTCGGAAGATTCCGGTGGTGGTCGCAAAAGCTGCCACATAGACCACGACCGTCACCAGGGTCGCCATCGTCAGGCTGCGGGCCGTGGCGACCGCCTTGTTGTCGGCTCCTCCCCCGAACATGGCCAGAGCGGAACCGATGACTGCCAGCGTGATCCAGCCGAGGGTCCCGGCGTGGACGTGGGTCAGGACCATCTGAAGGGTCGGATCCCACAAGTCGAGTCCATTGAGGATCCCGATCACGATCGTGACCACAAAGGTCGTGGAGGCCAGGTTAAAAATAATAGACGCTATTTTGGGGGCATTATAATAAAGCACCGAATCTGAAAACTCCCGCGTCGCAAACATCGCCGGCAGCCAGCCGATAAAAGTAATCAGAAATC